>JBIKLM010000064.1:0-13488 GCA_044359835.1 Planctomycetota bacterium | reverse complement strand
AGTCGACCAGGTCGACGATGCCCTTGAAGCTCTTCTCGCGGCCGATCGGCCATTGCAGCTTGACCGGGCGCGCACCCAGGCGGTCGACGATGGTCTTGACGCAATAGTCGAAATCGGCGCCGGTGCGGTCGAGCTTGTTGATGAAGCAGATCCGCGGCACGCGATAGCGGTCGGCCTGGCGCCAGACCGTCTCGGACTGGGCCTCCACCCCCTGCACGCCGTCGAACACGGCGATGGCGCCGTCCAGCACGCGCAGGGAGCGCTCCACCTCGGCGGTGAAGTCCACGTGGCCGGGGGTGTCGATGATGTTGATCGTGTGGCCTTCCCATTCGACCGAGGTGGCGGCCGACTGGATCGTGATGCCGCGCTTCTGCTCCTCCTCGAGGAAGTCCATCGTGGCGGCGCCGTCGTGCACCTCGCCGATCTTGTGGATCTTGTTGGTGATGAACAGGATCCGTTCGGTCACCGTCGTCTTGCCCGCGTCGATGTGGGCCATGATGCCGATGTTCCGGTGCTTGACGAGGCGCTTGGCGTCCATGGGAGGCGTGTCTGCGGCCGGTCCCTGGGGACCGTGGTAGCTGGCCCTCGGGGGCCTGAGGTTTGTCCCGGCGGTCCGGAAAGGCATCCGGGGCCGGGGGAATCGTGCGCGGGGCGCGGGGACGAGGCTGACGGGGCCCGCAAGGGTCCCCGGCGGCCGGAGGGGCCGCGAGGCCCTGGAGGGCCAAACAGATTACTGTCCGCGGCCGGCGGGTCAATCGCCCGGCGGCCTCCCGAGCCGCCTCCGGTGCGGACCGCCGTGGATCCCAGCTCCCCGGCCGTCGGATGGCGGCCCGAAGGCATCCGACGGGCGGCTCCGCTGGTTCGGGCGCAGCCCGAGGCGGTTTTTCCCCGCCTTTCAGGGGGCCGGCCGGTTGCGGCCGAGCCGCTCGTGGGCGGCGACGAAGTCCCCGGCCACGAAGCTGGCCATCAGCGACAGGTCCCCGGCCAGGCAGGCGGCCGCCGCCACCTCGGCGAAGCGCCGCGCCCGCTGGGCGCCGGAGCAGCCCAGGATCGATAGGCATTCCGCGGCCGTGCCCTGCTGGCTGCCGCCGCCCACGGTGCCCAGGATCAAGCTCGGCAGGTGCAGGCCCGCGTAGAGGGCCCCATCGGGCTCCACGGCCAGCTCGAGGAACCCCGTGGCGCTCTCGGTCACGTAGGCCACGTCCTGGCCACAGGCCAGGAACAGGGCGGCCAGACCGTTGGCCGTCTGGACCCCCCAGTTGGCCGTGCCGAGCTGGCTGAAGCCCACCTGGTAGCTCTTCCAGATCGCTTCGAGGGCCGCCGGCTCGGCCTTGAGCCGGCGCCGCACCAGCTCGGCCGGCAGGCGCGCCTCGGCGATCGTCGGGCGGCCCCGGCCCTCCACCAGGGCCCGGGCGTTGGCGCGCTTCTCCACGTCCTGCCCGTGCACATACACCTCGCGGGCGCCGGTGCGCTCGGCCAGCAGGCGCGAGATCAGGTCGCTGGCCTTGGCCGCCATGTTGATGCCGATCGCATCCCCGGTAGAGAACACCAGCCGCAGCAGCAGGCGCCGGCCGAGCAGGCTGGGCTCGAGCCGCAGCAGGCGGCCGTGCTGGGACAGGCTCGCCACCAGCGCCGCGCACTCCTCGAAAGCCGCGCGGGCCACCTCGCGCGCCGCCAGCGCCGCGGCCGCGTCGCCGTAGACCAGCAGCGGGTGCTGGCTCAGGCCCTCGTCGATCACCCGCGCGAAGACCCCGCCGGCCTCGCGCAGCACGGCCATGCCGCGCGAGTACGACGCCACCAGGGCGCCCTCGGTGGTCGCCAAGGGCACATAGACCTCGTAGGGGCCCGCTTCGCCCAGCACGCGCAGGGGCCCCGCCAGACCGACCGGCACCTGGGCGTACCCGATCCAGTTCTCGATCTTGCCGCGCGCGCTTTCCGCCGGCACCGACAGGCCCGAAAGGTGCGGCAGCGCCAGGCCCGTGGAAGCGCGGATCTGCGCGCGCCGCAGGGCCCCCGCCGCGGCGCTGGGCTCGCCGGCGGGATCGCGATGGATCGCCGGCAGCTCGCCGGATCCGCGGGCGGCATCCATCGGGGCGTCGCTGTCTGGGTTTGCCATCGCGGGGAAGCGCCGAAATGGCGCGGGGCGGCCGGCGCCAGCGCCGACCGCCCCGTGAGCATAACCCTGCCGCGGCCCGCGGCCCGCGGATCACTCGTCGATGCGCAGCGCTTCGAGCTCGGCCGCCAGGGCCTCGGAGCGGGACTCCTGCGGCACCAGCAGCGCCCCTTCGCCCGCATGCACCTCCCCGGCCGGGGTGGTCTGCTCCGGCGCGTGGGCCGGCGCCTGGCCCTTCAGCGGGTGCGGATGCCAGCCCATGGTCAGGTACATGGCGAAGAAGCCCGCCACGTAGGCCACCGGCACGTGCCAGCCGTAGCGCAGCCAGTCGCCGGTCGAGCGCGCGGCCGGGAAGCGCGCCGAAAGCGCCACGCCCGCCGAGGAACCGAACCACAGGATCGACCCGCCGAAACCCACGGCGAAGGCCAGCAAGCCCCAATCGAAGCCTTGCTGGCGCAAGGCCAGGGCGGTCAGCGGGATGTTGTCGAAGATCGCCGAGAGGAATCCGAGGCCCAGGGTCGAGTAGGGGCTGGGCTCCGGCAGCTTGTCGAGCGGCAGCAGCGAGGCGCACAGCACCAGGCTCAAGAGGAAAATCGAGCCGCGCGCGATCGAGGGCACCACGTTCCAGGCCGGCTTGCGATAGAACGAAAGCCCCAGGATCGCGGCCCACAGCGCCAGGGCCAGCACCGGCGCGTGCTCGTCGATGCCGTGGAAGACCGTGTTCTGCAGGATGTTGGCGGCCACGGCCGTGCCCAGGATCGCGGCCACGACGAACAGGCGACCCTTGTCCAAGGCCGGGGCCGCCTCGGTCGGGACTTCGAGCTTCTGGTAGCTGTCCTGCAGGATCGAAGCCACCAGCCCGCTGATCAAGAGCGCCACGAAGGCGCCCACGTAGCCGTGCAGCACGTCCAGGGGGCTGACGCCGCCGATCCACATCATGGTCGTGGTCGTGTCGCCCAGCACCGAGCCCGCGCCGCCCGCGTTGGAGGCCGCCACGATGCCTGCCAGGTAGCCCACGTGCACCCGGCCGCGGAACACCGTCGCCGCCACGCCGCCGCCGATCATCGCCGCCGCGATGTTGTCGAGGAAACCCGAGATCATCCACACGATCGCCAGCAGCGCGAAGCAGCCCTTCCAGCCCCCGGGCAACACCCGCGGCAGGCGCTCCGGCACCCCCGAGTGCTCGAAGTGGTTGGCCAGCAGACCGAAGCCGACCAGCAGGCCGAACAGGTTGCTGAGCACGACCCACTCGTGCTGCATGTGGTGCACGAAGCTGAATTCGGCGCTCTGCCAGAGCGAGAAGGCCACCAGGGTGCCCGCCCCGGCCAGGGCCACCTGCAGGGCGTGGGCGTGGAACACGGCCACCCCCAGCAAGGTCACCAGGAACAGCATGTAGGCCACCGGGATGCCGAACAGGCTGGCCACGTTGCCCTCGTGTTGGGCCAGAGCCCCGAGCAGGGTCGCCAGCGCCAGGCCGAGGCCGAGGGGCAACGCGTAGGAGGCCAGGCTGTTCGGGTGGGATTCCGTCTGAGCGTGCTCGGCGGTCATCTGCGTCGGGGGTGGGCAGGGCGGCGGCTCGGCCCGGCCAGCGGCGGAAGCGGCCGGCCTGGGGACACGATTCGTTGGATTGTCGGGAAGCCGATGGCCGGGGCTGAAAGGAATCCCTGGGGGCTCCGATCGCGTCGGATCTCAGGGATCCGAATTGCCCGCTGCTAGATTCGCCTGCGGCGCGGGGCTACCGAATTAAGATTCCGAAACCCCCGGGATTCGGAGGGAGCCCCCAGGACTTGGGCGGGCGCCTGGCCGCTCTGCGCCAGCCCGAGGCGCCCAGGGGCTGCGTTGCCAGCTTTCTCCGACCGGCGCGGGCAGCGGCGCGCGTCGTGGTTTCGCCAGGCTGCCGAGCAGACCGCGCAAGCCCCTTCGGACCGCCAAGGTACCGGCGGAGCGCGGGGCCGGGGCCGGGAGGCGCGGATCCGGGCGGGTCGGGCCGCGGCTTCGCAGGCAGGGCGCCTGCCGGAGCTCCGGCCGGGGAAGCGCTGGATCAGCGCGGCTCGAGCTCGACCTCGAACAGCTTGGGCCAGTGCTTGCCGGTCAGGAACAGGCGCTTGCCGATCGGATCCCAGGCGATGCCGTTGAGCACGTTCTGGGGGCCGAAACCGGCCACCGGGATATCGGGTTCGAGCGCCACTTGCCGTTCGAGGATCCCGCAATCGATCAGGCCCACCACGCGCCCGTTGACGGGATCGATGCGGACGATCTCATTCGACTGCCAGCGATTGGCCCAGATCTGCCCGTCGATCCACTCCAGCTCGTTGATGCGGTCGACGAGCCGGCCCTGGAAGGTCACCTCCAGGCGCTTCGGCTGCTCGCGGAAATCGAGCGGCCCCGGGCCGCTGCGCTCGAAGAAGCGCAGGCCCGTGGGCAGTCCGTCGGAGAGGATCAGGCGCTCTCCATCGCTGCACAGGCCCCAGCCTTCACCCGCATAGGAAAAGCGTCCCAGCAGCTCGAAGCTGTGCCGATCCCAGACCAGGCAGGTCTGCTCCTGCCAGGTGAGCTGATAGAGCACGTCGCCGAGGCACTCGAGGCCCTCCGCGAACAACCGCGACCCGTCCGGGCCCAGGGCCGGCGAGCTGGCGAAGTCGACCGACTGCAGCACGGTGCCGCTCTCCAGGTCCACGCGCCGCAGGCTCGAGTCGCCGCGCTGGCCCGTGCTCTCGAACAGCTGCCCGTCGCGGAACAACAGGCCTTGGGTGAAGGCGCGCGGATCGTGCGGATAGCTGCGCAGGATGCGCAGGCGGTAGCGTGCGACCGGCGGGGCGGGCGCGGCGGGCGCCTGGGCCGCGGTCGTGCCCGGGGCGACCGGAGCGGGAGTCGGCCCGCCGGTCTCGGCGCGCGGCGTGCAGGTGGCGCTCACCAGGGCCAAGCACAGGGCCGGAGCCAAGCCCAGCAGGCTCCGCGGGCGGGGCTCGGCGTAGGTGGATGTCTGATCGGGCTGTGTCATGGGCGCGGCCGGGCCGCCAGGCTACGGGTCCGGGCGCGGCGCCGCGAGTCCGGGACGCCCCGGAGCCCTCCCGGGTTTGCGCCGGGCCGCGGATTCGTTGGGATGGAGCCCGATGGACCCCACGCCGGACCCGCTGCTCGAAGCCCTGGAACTGGCGCGCCGTTCGGCTCTGGAAGGCGGCGGGCCCTTCGGCGCCGTGGTCGTGCGGGACGGTCGGGTGATCGGCCGGGGCCACAACCGCGTGACCCTGGACGGCGATCCCACGGCCCACGCCGAGGTCGTGGCCCTGCGGGAGGCGGCCCGGACCCTCCGGAGCCACGATCTCTCCGGCTCCGTGCTGTATTCCTCCTGCGAGCCCTGCCCGATGTGCCGCGGGGCCATCCTGTGGGCGCGGGTGGCGCGCGTCGAGTTCGCCGCCGACCGCCACGCGGCCGCGGCGGCGGGCTTCGACGACGCAGCCTTCTACGCCGAATTCGAAGCCCCGCCGGGGGCCGGTCGCGTGCCCTTCGTCCAGCGCCTGGCGGCGCGCGGCGAGCAGCCCTTCGAGGCCTGGCGCGAGAACTCCGGCCGACGGCCCTATTGAGGCCAACGGCGGCGGCCTCGGCGCGACGGCCCCCGAGCCGCCCACAGGCCAGCGGCAGCCAGCCCGCCGGCCTGCGGCTGAGGCCCGCTGGCCCGGCGCCGCAGGGCAGCCCACCGGGCTCAGCGCAGGGACGGACCGCAAGAACGGACCGCGGGCCGGCCCGGGCCGCCGTGCTGGTTAGCCTCACAGGGCCCATGCCTTCGAACCCCGAGTCCCAGGACTGCCCCAGCCAGCCGGGGTCCCCCGAGCGCGCCGACCCCGCCGCGGCCGCCGCCGATCCGGCCGCCCCCAGCGGCCCGGCCCAGCCGGTCGGGATCGAGCCCCGGCCCCGCGGCCGGCCGCCCTCCGGGCGCGGCCCGAAGGACTTCGACATCGGCGTGCCGGTGGGCCCCACGCCCCACGTGGACTTCTGGGACGCGCTGTACTCGCGCCGCTCGATCCGCAAATTCCGCATGGATCCGGTGCCGCGCGAGCTGATCGAGCAGCTCATGCACGCGGGCATCTGGGCGCCGAGCTCGTGCAACTACCAGATGTGGGACCTGGTGGCCGTGGACGACCCGCAGCTCAACCGCAAGTTGGCGGCCCTGTCGAGCCAGATGGGCAACGCGCCGGTCAACATCATCGTCTCCTACGGCCGCGACTTCTCCGAGGAGGCCTGGGCCAACATCCAATCCGCCAGCGCCCTGGTGCAGAACATGTCCCTGGCGGCGCAGGTGCTCGGGCTCGGCACCTTCTGGATCACCCAGACCGGCGATCGCGAGCAGGTGCGCGAGCTGGTCGGCCTGCCCTACGACCGCTTGGTGATCGCCGTGCTGGCGGTCGGTTACCCGAAAATCGTGCCCAAGCAGGGCCCCAAGCGCCGGCCGCTGTCCGCGGTCACGCACTGGAACCACTACGGCGGGCGCGCGATCCCCTCCTCGCCGAATCCGGCCGACTGGCATCCGGAGGACCTGGCGATCTATCAGCGCGCGCGGGTCCTGAACGGCCTGCGCCACAACAAGCCGCGCCCCTGGGAGGTGCGCGCGCTCGAGACCGCCCTGGCGCGGCTCCTGCCCGGCCACGACCAGCCCCTGGCGGAAGGCGAGCAGCCCAGCCGCCGCTGGCTCGACGTGCTGCCCTGCACGGGCATCGTGGCGGAGCGCCTGGCCGGCCTGCGCCCGCGCTATCGCTTCGACGTGGTCGAGCGCACGCCCGAGGTCGCCGATTGGTGCCTGGCGCGGGTGCGCCCGCGGGGCCAGGCCTTCGTCTGGCCGCCGAGCGCCGACTACGCCGCGCAGCCCGCGCCGCCCGAGCAGGCCTACGAGGTGGTCACCTGCCTGTTCCGGCTCGAGGGGCTCGCGCCCGGAGACCGGCCCGCGCTGATCGAGCGCTTGGCCGGCTGGGTCAAGCCCGGCGGGCGGCTGCTGGTGGGCCTGGTCTCGAAGCGCTCCTTCCACGATTGGACCGAGCGCCTGCGCCGCCGCCGCCGCGGGCTCAAGGGCGTCGAGTACGTGCTTTCGCCGGATCCGAGCATCGGGCCCTTCGAGGCCCTCGATGCAGGCGAACTCGTGCCGGCCTTCGAGCAGCGCGGGCTGACCCTGGCAGCACGCTTTGGCACCCAGGCCCTGCCCCAGCCCGAAGAGCTCGCCTTCCGCACCCGCAATTTCCCGCCGCGGCTGCGCGCGGGCACCCTGGCGATGGCCCGCGGCCTGCGCGCCCTCGAGCGCCTGCCGGGCTTCGAAGCGCGCCGCGGACGCTTCCAATTCCTGCTGTTCCAACGCCCCTGACCCCGATGCTGCTGCCCCGCCCGCTCCGATCGCTGCTGGCCCTCGCCCCCGCGCTGGCCCTGTGCGCCTGCGCCGTGACCTTCCCGCCCCCCGGCGGCGGCCCGCCGCAGATCAGCGTGCCCGGCAAGAGCCACGCCAAACCCGGCGATCCGCCGCCCGCCAGCGCGCAGGCGCCCGCCGGGGAGGCGCCCCAGAAATCGGCCGAGCCCGCCGCGAGCTCCACGGGCGGCGCAGCGCCCGCGAGCGCCGGCTCCGTCGCCGCCGCGGGCCCTGGCTCACCGCCCAGCGCCGCGAGCGCGACCCTGCCCGCCAGCTCCAACAGCACAAACAGCTCAAACAGCTCAAACAGCTCGAACAACTCCAACAACTCCAACAACTCCAACAGCTCGAACAACACGAACGCCCCCGCGCCCGGCACGCGACCGCAGCTCAGCGCCCCGCTCGCCCCGCCCGCCGCCGAGCCGCTCGAGCGCCTGCTCGCAGCGCGCCCGCCCGCGCACCCCGCGCTGTTGCCCCTGGCCTGGCTCGAAGGGCGCTACGAAGCCCACGACCAGGGCCGCGGCGGCGTGGCGCGCCAGCGCATCGAAAGCTACGGCCCGATCCTCGGCAGCGTGCTGCAAGGCAGCTACATCGAGGTCGAAGCGGGCGAGCCCAAGTTCTACGAGCTGATCAGCATCGAAGCCAAGCCGGACGGCGTGTACCTCTATCTGCGCCACTTCAGCGCCGGCCTGGTGCCCTGGAAGTCCGAGAGCCAAGGCCCCCAGACCTACCGCCTGGTCTCCGCGGAAGCCGAACGGGCCATCTTCGAGCGCGCCCCCACGGCCCCCGGCCAACCGATCGACCCCGACCACGCGCGCCTGATCTACGCCCGCCGCGGAGCCGAACTGAGCGTGCGCCTCGAGAACCTCGACGGCAGCGGCGGCCTGCAATTCGAATTCCTGCGCCTGCCCTGAACCCCAAGCTGCAGGATCGGCGTATGCCCTCGCCAACGGGGCAGTTTGAAGGGAGGAGCCAGGGGAGGATCCCGCCGGGTTCTCTGGCCTTGGAGAGCGCGGCGGCGGCCGGGATCGAGGCCCCAGCGAGCGGCGGCGAGCCTCGCGAGGGCCGCCGGCGAGCGGGCGTGAGGGCGCGGATTTGAGCCGAGCCCGCGCCTGCTGGGCCCGTCACGCTTCGCTGGCGCTGGGGTCGCGCAGCAGGCGTTTGGCGATCTTGCCGGAGCCGGTGCGGGGCAGGGCATCGAGGAAGCGCCAAGCGCGCGGGATTTTGTAGCCGGCCAGGCGCGTGCGGCAGAACTCGGTCAGTTCGTTGGCGCTGGCGCTGGCGCCCGGGCGCAGGACGATCGCGGCGCACACGCGCTCACCCCAGATCTCGTCCGGGGCGCCGTAGGCGGCGGCCTCGAGCACGGCCGGGTGCTCGTAGAGCGCCGCCTCGACCTCGGTCGAATACACGTTTTCGCCGCCGGAGAGGATCATGTCCTTGCTGCGATCGACGATGCGCACGCTGCCGCGCGCATCCCAGGTGGCCAGGTCGCCGGTGTAGAGCCAGCCCTCGCGCAGGGCCTCGCGGGTGGCCTCCGGGCGCTGCCAATAGCCCTGGGTGACGGTCTCGCCGCGCACGCGGATCTCCCCCACCGCGCGGTCGTCCCGGGGCACGCTGCGGCCCTCGCGATCGACGACCTCGAGCTCGACGCCGAGCACCGCGCGGCCCGTGCGCGCCGCGAGGCGCAGGCGCTCTTCGGCCGGCAGGGAGCGCTGATCGGCGGAGAGCAGGCTCATGGTCAGGTACGGGCTGGTCTCGGTCATGCCGTAGGTCTGCACGTACTCGCAGCCGAACAGGGCCACGATGCGCTCGACCACCTTGGGCGCGATCGGCGCGCCGCCCGAAAGGATGCGCCGCAGGGCCGGAAAGCGCCGGCCGGCCGCGCTCGGGTGCGCGACCATCAGGTTCAGCATGGTCGGCACCAGGTTGCTGAGCGTGACCCCTTCGCGCTCGAACAGGTCGAGGGCCAGGGCCGGCTCGAAGCGCGGCAGGAACACGTGGCGCGCGCCGACCCAGGTCAGGGCGATGGTGGCCCAGGCGTCCGCCAGGTGGAACATGGGCGCCACGTGGGCCCACACGTCGCCGGGGCCGAGGGCCAGCTCGGCGATCGCCACTTGGGCGTGGCTGGTGACGTTGCGGTGGCTCAGCATCACGCCCTTGGGGCGCCCGGTGGTGCCGCTCGTGTAGTAGAGCTGGCAGGGCTCGTCGCGCGGCGGGCGGGCGGGCGCGGGCGCGGCGCCGGGCAGGCCCGCCAGGGCCTGGGCGAAGTCCAGCAGCGGCACCGACGCCAGGGCCGCGGCGCGCCGGGCGAGCTCGCCGTGCTCCGGCCCGGCCAGCAGCGCGGCGGCGCCGCTGTCGGCGAGCACGAAGGCCAGGTCGCGATCGAGCAGGCGCGTGTTGAGCGGCACCAGGATCAGGCCGGCCCAGGCGGCCGCGAAGGTGACCTCGAGGTAGGCAGGCCCGTTGTCGGCGAGCAGCGCCAGGCGCTGGCCGGGCCGCAAGCCGCGGGCAGCGAGCCAGGCCGCCGAGGCGGCCACGCGCCGACCCAAATCGCCGTAGCTGCACGGGCCGGCCGGCTCGACGAAGGCGATCGAGCCCGCGTGCGCATCGGCCGCTTGGGCCAGCACCTGGGCCAGCCGCGGGCCGCTGTCCGGCGGCATGGGCCCGGGCTGCTGAATGGAAGCCTGCATGGAGCGCCAGCATGCCGAGCCAGGCCGGCGGATCAAGCGCGGCCTAGGGGGCTGGCCCCGGGGCTTCCCCGGGGGCCGCGCGGCTCAACGCGGCGCTAGGCGCGCTTCGATCAAGGCCGCGAGGCCCGCGACCCAGGCCGGCGCGGCGTTGACGCAGGGCACCAGCTCGAGGGCCTCGCCGCCGTGGGCCAGGAATTCCTCCCGGGCCCGGCCGCCGATCTCCTCCAGGGTTTCGAGGCAATCCGCGGTGAAGGAGGGGCACAGGACCGCCAGGCGCTTGACGCCGGCGCGGGCCAGTTCGAGCACGCGCTCGTCGGTGAAGGGCCGGATCCAGGGATCGCGGCCGAGGCGCGACTGGAACGCGGTCGAGAGGCGCTCCGCGGGCAGCCCGAGGCGCGCCGCCAGGCCGCGGCTGGTGGCGAAGCACTGGGCGCGATAACACCAGCGGTTGGCCTCGCAGGGCCGCTCGCAGCAATCGGCCTGGGCCAGGCAATGGGCACCGCTCGGATCGCTTTTCTTCACGTGGCGCTCCGGCAAGCCGTGGTAGCTGAGCAGCACGTGGTCGGGCCGGAACGCCTCGAGCGCGGGACGGGCCACGTCGGCGACCGCCTCCAGGAACTCGGGCGCATCGAAGAACGGCGGCAGGACCTCGATCCAGGGCGTGTTCCAGCGCTCGCTCGCCAAGCGGTACAGGCGCTCGACCGAAGAGCCCGTCGAGCTCGAGGCGTATTGGGGGTAGAGCGGCACGGCCAGCACGCGCTCGACGCCCTGCTCGAGCAGGCGCTCGAGCGCCGAGGCCAGACTGGGCTGCCCGTAGCGCATGCCCAGCGCCACCGGCCGGTCGCGGAGGCGCTCGGCCAGGGCCGCCTCCAGGGCGCGGCCGTTGGTCAGGAGCGGCGAGCCCGCGGGGCCCCAGATGGTGCGGTATGCGGCGGCGGAGCGCGGCGCGCGGAAGGGCGCGATGATCCCGTGGACCAGCAGCCAGCGGGGCAGCGCCGGGATGTCGATCACGCGCGGGTCGCTCAGGAACTCGCGCAGATAGCGGCGCACCGCGCCGGCCTGCGGGGCCTGTGGGGTGCCCAGGTTGATCAGCAGCACGCCATCGCGCGGGCGCTGACCGGGCGCGGACGGGGCGGGGGCGTCGATCGAAGGGGCGCGGTTCGGCGAAGGGGCGGACATGGGTCTTCTCAAGCGCTCTCGCGCCGGAACAGGGCCAGGCGCTCGCCCCACTGGCGGCCGGCGGCGGGGTGCAGCGCCGGTCGATCGAGCTCCAGATGGAACTCGGGACCGAGCAGGGCCGCGATGTGGGCGGTTTCGAGGCGATGGGGCGGGCCGCCCTGCTCGTAGGGCTTGTCGATGGGAAACACCAGCGCCGCCAGCCGGCCCCCGGGCTGCAGCAGCCGGCGCATCAGCCGCGCCCAGGCCGGCCGCTGGCGTGGGTCCAGCGCGCACAGGAAGGTGTGCTCGAAGATGAACCCGCAGCCTCCGGAGGCCGGCGCCAAGCCCTCGCGCTCGAGGCTTCCCAAGAACTCGTCGGAGAGGGCGTCCCCGACCCAGAAGCGACCGCCCAGGCTGGCCAGCGCGGGCCCCAGGCTGGCGGCCAGGTCCGCCACCAGGTCGACCGCCAGCACCGGGTGCCCGGCGCGCGCCAGGGCCAGCGCGTCGTGGCCCCGACCGGCGCCCCCCACCAACGTCCAGGATCCGGGCGCCGCCCGAAACCTCGGGTCGGCCTCGGGCCCGAGCAGCGCGACCAGCTCCGGGTGCGCGCCGCCGAGGTCCCAGGGCGTGTCCGCCGTGCGATAGCGGGCGGCCCAGTCCAGGCTCTGGTGTTGGCCGCCGCTGGCGGCCGCTTGTGCGTGGGGATCCATGGCGGGGACGGGCTCGCTCGGGCGACGGTTTCGGGGCACGGACCCTGGCTAGCATGGAACTCGGCCTTGGCGAACTCCACCCAGAACCCCACGGCTCCGCGCCGGGCGATCTCGACCTGGGAGCTGGACGACTTCTTCCGCGGACTCCGGCGGCAGATCGTGGCCAACGAAGAGGCCTTCGAGCGCGGGCAGCTGGCCGCGGCGCTGCCCGAGACCAGCGCCTGGCCGGAGTCGCACCCCTCGATCAGCGCCGCCTACCGGCGCCTGCAGCGGGCCGGGGATCTGGAACCCGCCGAATACCGCAGCCGCGCCGTGCACGCGCTGCTGGCCGCCACGCGCGCCGAGCTGTTCGAGCTGCCGCGGCGCTTCGAAGCCCGCCCGGTCGATTTCCGCGGCCACGCCGCCGCGACACCCGATGCCGATCCGCGCGGCGAGCTCGAACTCGGCGCGCGCGCGCTGCAGCGCTCCCTGCCGGGCCTGGCCGTGCGCAGCCATCGCGGCGAGGTCTATCTGCGCCTGGATCAGGTGCTGGCGGTGCGGCGCTGGGGGATCGGCTTCCTGATCGAGGACGCGGCCGTTTCGGACGCCCTGACCAGCGCGGTGGCGCACCACGCCGCCGACCAGCTGGCCTATGCGCTCTGCGGGGTGGAAAAGGTCCAGGCGCGCCTGGCGGCCCGCGGCCTCGGGGCCGGCATCGAGCTGCTGCCGCCGCGCGAAGGCCGCGGCTTCGAACAGCTCTTGTGCGACATCCTGAACGAGCACTACCCCTGCGCCCGGCAGGCGCCGCTGTACGAGGATTTCTTCGAAAAGACCGACCTGCGCCTGCATGTGCGCGGGCTCGCCCGGCGGCGCGGCGCGCGCGCCCAGGTGACGCGCACGACCGAGCCGGCCGCACACGCCCACAAGCTGGCCCAGATCCACAATCTCGAAGAATTCGTGATCCTCTCGCCGCTGGCCCTGGCGCGCGCGTTCTGCCGCGAGCAGGCCGAGCTGGGCCTCGGGGACGCCGAAGTGCGCCAATTCTGGCATTGCCTCCCGGACCTGCCCTCCACGGAGGAGGACCTGGCCTTCCAGCTGCGCGCGATCCTGCTGCGCGCCCTCGATCAGCCCTTCAGCGGCCCGCGCGGCCCGCTGGCGGCGGTGCCCGAGCCGGTGCGCCTGCTGCTGCAGAGCTACGCGGCGGTCAGCAGCCGGCGCACCACCGAGCAGCTGCGGGCGCGCCTCAAGGCGGAACAGGCCCAAACCGTCTAGGTCCGCGCGCGGCAGCGCCGGGGCGCTCCCAACGATTCGAGGGCGCCAGCGCGGGCGGCCAGGGCCGTACGGGGCCCGGGCCGCGTGGCCGTGGACCCCCGGACCGGCGCCCAGAAATCCCGGCGACCCTGCTACGTTGCTGACCCATGGCCCGCCCGACCCCCAAAGCCACCTTGG
>JBIKLM010000425.1:0-3831 GCA_044359835.1 Planctomycetota bacterium | reverse complement strand
ATGTGCAGGAACTCCGGCGCCAGGTCCCGGAACAGGCCCGCGATGCGGATCTCGCGTTTGGTGGCGAGGCGCCCGCCCTGGACGCGGGCCAGGCGCGAATTGAGGCCCAGGGCGAACTCCCGGGCGGTCAGGTGGTCGTCGAAGAGCACCTTGGAGAGCGGCGGGGCGCGCCGCAGGTGGCGCTGCTTGAGCTCTTGGGCCAGCCGGTAGAGGGCCGCGTGGGAGCGGACCTCGTGGCGGCCGGGATAGCGGGCCGCCAGGCCGCGGGCCAGGCTGCCGTCCGCGAGCCCCCGGCCCGCCGCCAGGACCAGCTCCTCCGGGTACCCGGCCAGATAGTCGAGCAGCTCCATCGGGGCCGCAGGATAGCGGCGCGCTCGGGCCCGCCCGGCGCCGCCCGATCGCGGCCCGCAAAAGCGCCCGGTGACCGCTTCCCCGAGCCGGGCCGAGGCCGTAAGGTGTGGCCCCCCGGGCGTCCCCCGGGGCCACGGAGAGGTGGCAGAGTGGCCGAATGCGCTAGATTGCTAATCTGGTGTCTCGGGTCAACCGGGACCGAGGGTTCGAATCCCTCCCTCTCCGCCATCCCCGCAGACGGGGCGGAGCCCCGTCTGCGGGGATGGCGTCGATGATGATTGCCCACCCGCCCCCCCCCCGCCCCCCCCAGGCCCCCCGGGCGACCGCCGGTTGGGTTGGTGGCGGGGCAATTGTGAGGGAGACGGAGATTGGAGTGGCCTGTGGCTCCCCTGGCGACGCATCCATCGGCGCATGGACGCGGAGCTCCAGCGAGGGACGTGCGGCGCAAAGGGCACGCAGGGCGGGCATTTGGCTGACGGCGCTGCTGGGCAGCGCTTGCGCGGCGGAGCGCACGATCACGATCACCTCGGAGCCCCCGGGGGCGCTGGTGCGGCTCGACGACAGCCTGGTCGGGGTGACGCCGGTCAAGGTGCCCTTCCTGCACTACGGCACGCGGCGCGTCACCTGGTACCTCGATGGCTATCGCACCGAATCGCGGCTGGTGCCGATCCGAGCTCCCTGGTACGCGGGTTTTCCGATGGACATCCTGACCGAGGTCGTGCTGCCGTTGGGCTGGAAGAACAACCACGCCGTCCACGAGGACCTGGCGCGCGGCGACGTCCCGGCCCTCGAGCCCGAGCTGCGGGCGGTCATCGACCGCGCCGAGACGATCCGCCGGGCGGGCCCGTCGGGGCCCAAGGACCTGCCGCCGGCGGACGGCAGCGGCCAGACCGCGGCCGATCTGCCGGCCCCGCTCGGCAAGGGCGAGCCTGCGGGGGGCGGATGAGCGCGGTTCCGGCGGCACAGGCCCGCGCGGCCGAGGCGCTCCTGGCGCGCGCCCGGGGCGGACGGGCCGTGGTCATGGGCGTGGGCCGCTTCGGCGGCGGCCTGGGCGCGGCGCGCTTCCTGCTGCGTTTGGGAGCGCGCGTGCTGGCCACGGATCTGCGCAGCGCCGCCGAGCTGCCCGAGGCCACCCGGGCGCTCGAAGGATCCGGGGTCGAGTGGGCCCTGGGCGGGCACCGCGCCGAGGACTTCGCGGGCGCCGACCTGGTGGTGGCCAATCCGGCGGTCAAGCCGGCCCAGCCCCTGCTGCAGGCGGCGCGGGCGGCCGGCGCCCTGGTCACCACCGAGCTCGAGCTGTTCCTCGCCGCGGCCCCCTGCCGCCGGGTCCTGATCACCGGGACCCAGGGCAAGAGTTCGACCACGCGCTTTTGTGCGCAGCTGCTGTCCGCCGCCGGCCTGCGCGTGCACCTGGGCGGCAACCTGGGCGGTTCCCTGCTCGACGACCTCGATCGGATCGGCCCCGACGATGTGGCGGCGATCGAGATCAGCTCCTATCAGCTCGAGCACCTGGGCCAGCCGCCGGCCTGCGCCCGCCCCGCGGAGGCGGTCGCCCTGACCAGCTTGCTGGACGACCACCTGGACCGCCACGGGGGCCGCGCAGGCTATGCCGCGGCCAAACGCCGGCTGCTCGAGCTGGTGAATCCCGCCGGCCGGGCCTTCCTGCCGGAGCACCTGGCGCGCGAGGCCGTCTGGCGCGACGCGGCGCCCGCGGCCCTGGTGCCCTTCCCCCCGGAGGGCCCGGCCCGCCGCGAATGGCCCGAGCTCGAGCGCTGGCCCGCAGCGCCCTTCCAGCGCGCCAACGCCGCCCTGGCCCTCGAGCTGGCGCGCGCCCTGGGGGCCGACCGCGCCGCCCTGGCCGCGGCCATCTCGGTCCTCAGCGCCCCGCCGCACCGCCTCGAGCCCCTCGGGCCGGTCCGGGGCATCCCGGTCTTCGACAACGGCGTTTCGACCACGCCGGACTCCTGCGCCTCGGCCCTGGCGGCCCTGCCGGGCCCCTTGGTCTGGCTCGCCGGCGGCCAGGACAAGGGCCTCGACTGGTCCCCCGCCGCCGACGCAGCGCGCGGCCGCCTGCGCGCCGCGGTCTGTTTCGGGGCCGCCGCGGCCCAGCTGTCCCTCGAATTGCGCCGGCGCGGCCTGGTGGCCCTGGTGGCGCCGGAGCTGCCCGCGGCCGCGGAGCTGGCCCTGGCCCTGGCGGAGCCCGGCGATCAGCTGCTGTTCTCCCCGGGCTGCGCCTCCTTCGACCGCTTCCCGAACTTCCAGGAGCGCGCCCGGGTGTTCCGGGCCGCCCTGGCGGCCCTCGACCCGGCCGCCGCGCCGCGGCTGGAGCCGCGGGGTCCCGCCGAGGCCTGAGGCCCGCCGGGGGCCCCGGCGCTAGGCTGCTCTGGGGCAGGGGCCCGCCCGGCGGCGGGTACGAACCGGTCGCCTCGCTGGGCCGGCGCGCCGCTTGCACCGCGGCCCGGCCCATCCCAAGGATCCGACGGACATGAAGTGCGATAGCTGCCAGCAGAACGACGCGCGCGTGCACATCATCGACCTGGCCGATCCCGAGCCGGGCCAGCCCGGCCCGGCCGGAGCGGTGCAGCGCCAGCGCCACCTGTGCGAGGGTTGTGCGCGCGAATCCAAGCTGCAGCTGCCCCAGATCAAGAAGCAGCCCCTCGACATCTGGAAGATGCTCCAGAACGCCGGGCAGAAGCAGCGCCGCGAGACCCAGCTGGTCTGCCCCGATTGCGGCATGACCCTGGCGGAGTTCCGCGAGAAGGGGCGCCTGGGCTGTCCGCGCGACTACCAGATCTTCGCGGCCCACCTGGAGCCGCTGCTCGAGCGCATCCACAACGCCAAACACCATCAGGGTCGCCTGGCGCGTGGATTGGCGCCGAGCGCAGCGCCCCGCGGGCCGAGCCAGAAGGAGCTCGAGGACCGGCTCGCCAAGGCGATCAAGGCCGAGAACTACGAGCTGGCGGCGCAGCTGCGCGACCAGTTGCGCGCCGCCGCCGGTCCCGAGGCCGGCAGCACCGGGGGCTGACCGGCGGAAGAATATCGACCGACCCAGGGCGATCCCGACCCGCGCGACGATCCCCAGCGCAGGCCCTTACACCAGCTTTCGGCGGCGGCCTCGGCCGGGAGAAACCCGCAGAGACGCCGGATTCCGCCTTCGGCAGGCCCGTGGGAGACGCGAAACACATCCCCACACGGCGGGGACCCCGGGCCCCGCGTCACCTGGAGGCCGAGCGCCGGGCACATTCCCACGGGCTGGGCCTCGGCCGCCGCGGGGCGTGGCTGCGCATGTCTTGGATGCGCGCGCGCCACGGCATAGAGTCGCCCTGCGGCTTTCGCCGCCCTTGGCCATCCGCAGGGCTTGCCCCCTGTCCTATGGAGAAGGTCTTTCCTGGTCTGGCGTTCGCCCGACCCGCCCCCGAGGGCTGGCCACTTCTGTCGGCCTGATTCAAAGGGGCGGTAAACCCCGCCGCCGCACCCGAC
>JBIKLM010000424.1:0-3836 GCA_044359835.1 Planctomycetota bacterium | reverse complement strand
GGATTTCTACGCCAACGCCGGCGCCGAGGAGCGCGAGCGTGCCCAGGCTTCCGCCGCCGAGCTGAACGGCGCCTTCGAGCTGCTCAGCGACGAGACGCGCCGCATCGAGCACCTGATCGCCCGCGGGGGCGGCCCGGGCGCCGAGCAGGAGCGCCAGATGCCGGCCGCGTTCTTAGCCGAGGTGCTCGAGTGGAACGAGAGCTTGGACGAGGCGCGCCAGGGGGACCCGCGGGCCCTGGCCGGGCTGGAGAAGCTCGCCGGCGAGCTGCGCGAGCGCCTCGGCGCGGAGCGCGCGGCGCTGCGCGGCTTGCTGACACCGCTGCCCGAGCCGGGCAGTCCCAAGTACCGCGACGCCCGCCGCGTGCTGAACGCGGTGCGCTACCTCGAGCGCGCCGCCGCCGAATGCGCCGAGCGCAGGCTCGACCGCGCCAACCGCACCGAAAGCAAAGCCTGACCCTCCCCCGGGGCTCCCCCGGACGGGCGCTCCACACCCCGGGGAGCGGCCCCCGGCCCCTCCCAAGACCCGGAGTCCAGACCACCCACCCGCCGACCCCGCGGCTCACCGGCACCCCCCACTCGCCGGCCCCCTCCGATCCCGCAGTCGCGCCGCCCCGTGCCATGGCTTATCTCGAGCTGAACGTCCTCGACAACGCGCCCAAACCGATCGTCGGCATCGACCTGGGAACCACCAATTCGATGGCCGCCCTGTTCGTGGACGGCCGGCCCCAGGTGCTGCGTCCGGAGGGCAACTCGGGGTACGTGCCCTCGGCGATCTGGTTCGGGGAGAACGGCCGTCTGCTGGTCGGTCAGGAAGCGCGCCACCAGGCGGCCGTCGATCCGGGCCACGTGCTGTTCAGCGTCAAGCGCTTCATGGGCCGCGGTCTGGCCGACGTCGGCAACGAGCTCGCCAACGTGCCTTTCCCGGCCAAGGCCGGCGAAACGGGCGGCGTGCGCTTCACCATCCGCGGCAAGGAGTGGTCCCCGGAGCAGCTCTCGGCCCTGATCCTCAAGAAGGTCCAGTGGATGGCCAGCCAGGCCCTGGGCGGCAAGCCGGTCGAGCGCGCCGTGATCACCGTGCCGGCCTACTTCGACGACACCCAGCGCCAGGCGACCCGCGACGCGGCGCGCCTGGCGGGCATCGAGGCCGTGCGCATCGTCAACGAGCCCACGGCGGCCTGCCTGGCCTACGGCCTGGATCAGAAGAAGCAGGGCACGGTCGCGGTCTACGACCTCGGCGGCGGCACCTTCGACGTCTCGATCCTGGCCATCGAGGACGGCGTGTTCCGCGTGCTCTCGACCAACGGCGACACGCACCTCGGCGGCGACGATTTCGACCGCGAGCTGGTCCAGCTGGCGCTCGAAGACATGGCCCTGCCGCCCGCCTTGGCCGAGGACCGCACCCTGCGGCAGTCCCTGCGCCTGTCCGCGGAGCGCACCAAGATCGCCCTGTCCAAGGAGCCCTCGGCGGAATTGCAACTGATCGCGCCCGAGCAGGGCCTCAACTGGCGGCGCCAGATCGAGCGGGCCGAGTTCGAGGCGCGCATCCAGCCCTGGATCGAGCGCACCCTGGCCTGCTGCCGCCGCGCCCTGGCCGACGCCGGCCTGGAGACGCGCCAGATCGACGAGGTGGTGCTGGTGGGCGGCTCGACGCGCGTGCCGGCGGTGCGCTCGGCCGTCGAGCGCCTGTTCGGACGGCGTCCCCACACGGAGCTCAACCCGGACGAGGTGGTGGCCCTGGGGGCCGCGGTGCAGGGCCACGTGCTGGCCGGCGGCACGCGCGACATCCTGCTGCTGGACGTGACGCCCCTGTCCTTGGGCCTCGAGACCATGGGCGGCGCCGTGGCCAAGGTGATCCAGCGGAATTCGCCGATCCCCTGCCAAGCGACCGAGGGCTTCACCACCTACGCCGACAACCAGACCGGCCTCGATCTGCACATCGTGCAGGGCGAACGGGAACTGGCCAAGGATTGCCGCACCCTGGGCCGTTTCCAGCTGCGCGGCATCCCGGCCCTGCCCGCCGGCATGGCGCGCATCGCGGTGCGCTTCGCCCTGGACGCCGACGGCGTCCTGGCGGTGACCGCCAAGGAGGAATCGACCGGGGTCAGCGCGCACATCGAGATCCAGCCCATGAACGGGCTGACCGACGGCCAGGTCGAAGCGATGCTCAAGTCCTCCTACGACAACGCGGTGGCCGACTTCGACGCGCGCCGGGTGGCCGACCTCAAGGTCGAGCTCGGCATCATGCTGCGCGCCATCGACAAGAACCTGCCCAGCTTCCGGTCCGAGCTCGACCCGGAGACCCTGGCGGACATCCAGGACGCCAAGCGCGCCGCCGAAGCCGCGCGCGCCGGCGAGCCCAAGGCCACCGAGATCCAGAAGGTGCGCGACGCCCTCGAACGCGCTTCCCTGCCGCTCTCGGCGCTGATGATGGACCGCGTCGCCAAAGACGCGCTCTCCGGCAAGAAGCTGGGCGACTTCTGACCAGGCCGCGAAGGGCATGGACCCGGGCCGCGCCCAGGGCGCAATACCAAGACGTCAGGTGCCTGTGGGCCGCCAGCGGCGGCCATCGGGGCGGGGATCGGCGCTGCGCGCGGATATTTTTTCATTGTCCCACCCCCTGGCAGCGGTGCTGACCAAACCCGGACCGGTGGGCTCGGGATGTTCCGGGGCCCAGGGCTAGCTGCCCGTGGCCCGCGGGGCGTCGTCAGGCGATTTTTCTGGGTCGGACAACCCGCCGTCCGTGGCCGACGCGGGTTCCAACGCGAGGTCCAGGGCAAGCGGCGCGAATCACGCGGCTGGTGACCGGGGCGTGCGTTTCGCAAAGATTATGAGACAGTCCAAGCGAGAGGACGCCCGCTCGGCCTCGAAAAGGCTGAAAGAAATCCCCTTGACAGCCTGTAGAGGCCCTCGCAAGAAAGGCAATCGGAAGTTGCAAGAGGTGCTTCCCCGGCTCCTTCCCCGGCTCCTTCCATGCGCAAGGTGATCTCGCAGTGCGTTCGGGTCTGCTTGTTTCTTGGATTTCTCATCGGTTTGTCTCTCCAGCTAGAACGGACGTGGGCATCCGCAACGAGCCCACAAACACAGACCCTGCCTTGCCCTCCAAACCCCCTGACTCCCGCGGAATCGACGATCGGCTGCGGAGTCCTGGTCCCAGGCGGGCCCAGCATCGGTCTGGCCGGCAGCGCCTCCGGCAATTGCGACAATACCACCAAGTGTTGTCGCTGGGATTTCCTTCCCACTTGCGAATGCTCTGGCTGCGAAAGCCTGACTTGTACATACGGAGGACGATCCGCAATAGCTGCCCATTTGGCGGCGACGTTATCCACAACGGGACCGTCTCCGGCTCCTCGCCAGGCTCCATGGTTCCCACTGGTTTTGGTTCCCTTCAAGCTCGTGCGCAGTGCAACGGCCGCTCTTTCGTCGCGTTGCTTTGCGGAGGGGACGAGTACTACCAGGTGTTGAGGTGCGGGTGTACGGAGGAATGAAGCTGCTCCGTTCCGATCGACGCTTGGGCTACGCCTCGCTGCCAGCGCTTCGGCTGCTGGTCGGTCTGGCGACGCTGTTCGCCGTAGCTGGCGCGCTGTGGACGTTCGGGCGACGCGGCGCAGGGGAGGGGCCGGACTCGGCAGCAGCAGCCGACAACAGCAGTACAGCTCCCTTCGGAAAATCAGACCGCGAAGCCGGAAGGACAGTAGACTCTGAAGATCCGACCACGGATCCGAAACCCACCGCGGACTCGCCTCCGGGGTCCCCCGGTGGCTCCCTTCCCAAGACCGGCCCCTGGCCCGGTTCCCTCACCCTGCGAACCCATTCTCCGCGGCAACGCGTAGAACAGA
>JBIKLM010000423.1:0-3849 GCA_044359835.1 Planctomycetota bacterium | reverse complement strand
TATCGAACAAGCTCTGGATTCCGGCGATTGCGACCAGAGCCGCTGCGCCGGCATCAAGGCCGCGCTGGAGGCCGCCTGTCGAGGGGGCGGCGCGCTTCTGCCGCCGCACTTCCTCGCGCCCCTGCCGGGCAGTTATGCCCGCCACCTGGTGCATCGGGACCCGGCCGCTCGATTCTCGGTGGTGGCGATGGTTTGGGCCCCTGGACAGGGCACCCCGCTGCACGATCATGCGGGCACCTGGTGCGTGGAATGCGTCTATCGGGGCCGCATCGCCGTGCGCTCCTTCTCGCGGCGCGCCAACCGCTGCTCTAGTTCGGGGCTGTACGACTTCGCCGAAGAAAGCTGCGTTGTGGCCATCAGCGGCGAAGCCGGCGCGCTGATCCCGCCCTTCGAGTACCACGTAATCCGCAACGAGGGAGCGGAGCTGGCGGTCACGATCCATGTCTACGGGGGCGAGATCCTGCGCTGCACCGTGTTCGAGCCACAGCCCCAGGGCGGTTACCGGCCGCGCAGCCATGAGCTCGGATACGCGCCCGGCTGAAACCAGCTGGGCCCGCGAGCCGAGTCAAGTCAATTTCCGCTTGAGCAGGGGCTGGAGCCAGTATTGGCTTGAACGACACTTGACCTGAGCCTGATCAGGGCTTGTGGATCGCAGGGGATCCTCGGGGTTCGGCCGCAGCAGATCGACGCGCTCCCCTGGGAGCGGACTGCTGCGGCGCAGAGTCCCACCTCGAGGTCACCCCCCTCATGAGCGCTTTCCGTACCTCCCTCGCCCTGGGCGCCTTCGCCGGCTTCGCGCCGCTCGCCCTGGCCCAGTTCTCGGGCTCGGTCACCCCCCCTCCGACCCCCGTCGTCAGCATCCCCGGCCCGGGCGTGACCCTCTCGGCCCCGATGATGCGCGGCGACACGGCCGCCACCAGCAAGGGCTGGGTCGCCGCCCCGCTGTTCACGGTCGGTGAGACCCTGAACGGCTACCAGCCTGTCGGCATCCTCGACGGCATGGGCGCCTTCCAGCGCAACTCGACCCTGAACCTGCTGGTCACCCACGAGCTGACCGAAGGCGCCGGCTACCTCTACACGCTGGCCAACGGCACCCAGCTGCGCGGCGCCCGCATCAGCACCTTCAACATCGGCCGCCAGCTGCTCAGCAACAACAGCGCGGTGCTCTCGGTCAACCGCGCCGGCCTGGCCTATGACACGGTCTACGACCGCCAGGGCCTGATCGTCACCGCGGCGTCCCAGATCAACGAGACCGGCAACGCCCTGAACGGCCTGGCCCGTTTCTGCTCGGCCACCGCCGTGCAAGCCGGCACCTACGGCATGGAAGAGGGCGTGTTCTTCGCCAACGAAGAGACCAGCAAGCCCTTCCACCCCCACGGCGGCACCGTGTGGGCCCTGGACGTGCAGAAGCGCACCCTGTGGGCCGTGCCGGCCATGGGCCGCGGCTCCTGGGAGAACGTCTGCCCGCTGGACAGCGGCGATCCCACCAAGGTGGCCTTCCTGCTCGGCGACGACTCGGTTGCCGCGCCCCTGTACATCTACATCGGCCAGAAGAACGCGATCGGCGACGGCAGCTTCCTCGACCGCAACGGCCTGGCCGTCGGCAAGGTCTACGCCTGGAAGGCCGACAACGGCGACGTGTCCCCCCAGCAGTTCAACGGCCTGAACAGCAGCCGCACCGGCAAGTTCGTGGAGGTCACCGTGCAGGATCCGGCCAAGGCTGGCACGACCGGCTACGACGATTTCGGCTACGCCGACATCGATACGCTCCAGGGACAGGCCGACAGCCTGGGCTGCTTCAGCTTCTCGCGCCCCGAGGACCTGGCCACCAACCCGCTCGATGGCACCCAGGCTGTGTTCGCTTCGACCGGCCGCGGCCAGCAGTTCCCGGCTGACAACTGGGGTGACACCCTGGTGGTCGACGTGGACTTCAGCGACTTCTCCAACCTGACCGCTCAGCTGGTGATCGTCAACGACCCGGACAGCCTGGCCGTCCCCGACAGCAGCATCCGCTCGGCCGACAACCTGATCTGGGCCCGCGACGGCAAGGCCTACATCCAGGAAGACCGCTCGACCTCCCCGAGCTCGCTGTTCGGCGCGGTCACCGGCGTCGAGGCCTCCATGTGGCAGCTCGACCTGGTCACCCGCAAGGAGACCCGCATCCTGGAGATCGACCGCAGCGCGGTGCCGGTCGGCCAGATCGACGGGGCTCCGAACGACAAGGGCAACTGGGAGTCCTCGGGTGTGATCGACGTCACCGGCATGCTGCCCACCTTCCCCGGTGAGCGCCTGCTGATGATCAACGTCGAAGCCCACAGCCTCACGGGCGGCACGATCGGCGGCAGCGCCCTGCTGGCCGAAGGCGGCCAGATCCTGCTGGTTTCCAAGATCGGCCAGTGAGCTGAATCGCAACGCAGCGCCCGGGCAGGCCTGGCCCGGGCGCGCTGGATTCGGGCGGGCGGCCGGCCTGCGGAAGGGCCGCCCCCCCGCTCGCTTGTGGCCGGAGGCAGAGGCCGCAAGGCCCGGCGGTGAGCGCGGTGCGCGGCGGCGCTGCCGATGGCGGGCGCCGGATGGCCCCGGGGCGCAGCACCCAGCCAAACAGCGCAGCGGGTGGGCCCTGTTGGACTCGAACCAACGACCAAGCGATTATGAGTCGCCTGCTCTAACCGACTGAGCTAAGGGCCCGGGGAGCGCTCCAGCGCGCTCGCTGAGGCAGCATAACGGTTGCAGGTCGCCCGCGGGGTGCAGCGCGGGCTCAGGCCGGTTCCCCGCAGGCCCCGCTGGCGCGCAGATCGACCGAAGCGGGCCGCGCCGCCCGCGAGACCGGCGGCGGGGCGTGCGAGCGCGGAGTTCGCGCCGGCGCGGCAGCGGCGCCGAGGTCCTGGGCAGACCCGCTCGCGGCCGCGGGCATCGATGCAGCGCGGCTAGAATCGCCACGCGGAATGGCCCGCGAGCTCGAGATCCCCCTGCCGCCCAGCCTGGCGCAAGCCTGTGGGGTCGCGGCCCTCTCGGCCCTGCTGGATGCGCCCGATCGGCTCGAGCCCGGGCCCGCGCTGGTGCTGCTCCACGGCGCGGGGACCGATGGCGATCACCCCAGCCTGGCGAGCCTCGCGGCGGGCCTCGCCGCCCGCGGCCGAGCGGTGCTGCGGCCGAGGTTCCCGTACGCGGAGCGCATCCGCCGGGAAGGCCGCCGCCGGCCCCCCGATCCGCTGCCGCGCCTGGTGGCGGCCCTCGATGCCATCCTCGCAGCGCTGCCGGAGCTGTCCCCGGCCCTGGCCAGCGAGCGGGCGCCGGTGCTGCTGGGCCGATCCCTCGGCGCCCGGGTCGCCAGCCTGTCGGTCGCCGGAGGGCGCCGGGCCAGCGCCCTGGTCTGGCTGGGATTCCCCCTGCACCCGCCGGGGCAGTCCGAGCGCTGGGAAGCCCGCAGCCAGCACTTCCCGGCCCTGGACCTGCCGATCCTGGCCATCCAAGGGGATCGCGACGGACACGCGCAGCTGACGTGTCTGCACTCCGCCCTGGCGCGCCTGCCGCGCCCCCCCAGCCTGCGGCTGCTGCCCGGCGCGGACCACGGGCTTTCCACGGGACGGGACGGCTCCGGCGCTGAAGTCTGGGGCGGACTGTCCGCCGAGATCGATGCCTGGCTCCGCGCCCGGCTCTGACCCCGCCGGATTCCCGGCCCTATCGGGAAGCCAGCCAGCGGGGTAGGGTCGGCGAAAGCTCTCCTTCCGCGGCCGCTTCCCCACAGGCTCCATGCTCGATCGCGCCCTCGGATCCGTCGCCCGCTCCGCCGCGCTCTGCTGCCTGCTGGCCCCCGCAGGCCTGGCCCAGAGCTCGACCCTGGTCCAGACG
>JBIKLM010000063.1:0-13556 GCA_044359835.1 Planctomycetota bacterium | reverse complement strand
CTACCGCGCCCTGGACGCGGCCCTGGCGTGAGGGCCGGGCTCGAGGCCTGCCCAGCCCTGCTGCTGGCGGTGCTGGCCGCCTGCCAGGGGCCCGCGCCTGCGCCGCTGGCGGCGGACACCGAAAGCCAGACGGCTGCCGAGCGCTCCGCCCCGGAGCAGCCAGCGCCGGCGGCCGCTTCGGACGGCGCCGTGCGCGGCGAACAGCGCCGCCCGACCTCCGCGCTGGAGCCGGCGCCTGCGCATTCGCAGCCGAACGGCGGCGCGCCGCAGGCGCAGCCTCCCGGGCCCGCGCCCCGGGCGCCGGCCGAAGGCCCGCCTGCGGAGCCCTTCACCCTGCGCATCCCGGGGACCCGCCTGGCGCTCGAGTTCTTGCCGCTGCCGGCACCAAACGGCGGGCACCTGTGGCTGTCGAGCGTGGAGGTGCCCTGGGAGGCCTACGACGTGTTCCTGTTCGGCTTCGATCTGCCACCCGAGCAGCGCGTGCGCGGCTGGGACGCGGCCTCGCGGCCGAGCCGGCCCTACGGCGCGCCCGATCGCGGCCTCGGACACCAGGGCTACGCCGCGCAGGCCATGACCGCGGAGGCGGCCGAGTCCTTCGCGCGTTGGCTGTCGGAGCGCTGCGGCGTGTGCCTGCGCCTGCCCACGGAGAGCGAATGGGAGTGGGCCGCCCGCGGCGCCGCGGCGCGACCCGCCGGGGTCGCCGACGACCTGGCCCCGGCGCGGCGCATCCCCTCCGAACTCGGCCAACAGGTCGGCTTCGCGCCCTACGAGGGCCCGCGGCCGGCGGCCCTGGCGAGCCTGCCGGCGGGGCCCTTCGGGCATCGCGGCCTGACCGGCAACCTGCTCGAGTGGGTGCGCGCCGAGGCCGGCGGGCACACCACCGCCGGGGGCTGTTTCCTGGACCCGCCGGAGCTCCTGCGCCCCGAACGGCGCGAGCCCCAGGCGCCCTCCTGGAACGAGACCGACCCGCAGAACCCCAAGAGCCGCTGGTGGCTGGCCAACGCCCCCTTCGTGGGCTTCAGGTTGCTGGCGGAGGCGCCGCCCGCTGCGGCCCCGCGCTCCGGTCCGTGAGGGCCGCGGCCCGGGCACGCCGCGCCGCGCCGGGACGACCCTGAGGAGCGCCGGCCGCTCGAGGGCCCGCCGGACCCCGGCGACCCCACGGGGAAAAATACGCGGCTAGCCTCTGTCGACCGCCGCGCCCCTAGGCCGCTCGGCAAACGCGCGCCGGCGCCCCCTGCAGGCCGAGCGTCGACGGAGGCAGCCCTCCCCCGCCGGAAGTCCCCGGTCGGTCCAGCCATGGCCGGACGATCGCCGGCGCCCGCAGCCCCCCGCAGCCGCACGCAGCCGCACGCAGCCGCACGCAGCCGCACGCAGCCGCTCGCAGCCGCACGCAGCCGCTCGCAGCCGCACACAGCCGCACACAGCCGCACGCAGCCGCTCGCAGCCGCCCGCAGCGGCGACGGGCCGCCCTCCGACCTCGCCAGGGGCACCGCCCCCGCGCGAGCCATCCCGGCTCGCACCCCTCCATACCCCCGAAGCTCCCTCCCCCGCCCGATGCCGCACTCCCCGCGCTTCGACCGCCGTCGCCTGCTCCAGTTCTCGACCGCCGCGGCCTCCGGCCTGGCGCTCTCGCGCTTCGCGCACGCCGCCGGGTCGGACACCCTCAAGGTGGGCCTGATCGGCTGCGGGGGCCGCGGCCGCGGCGCGGCCCTGGACCTCTTGAGCGCCGGCGGCGGATCGATCCGCTTGGTGGCGCTGGGGGACGTGTTCGAAGCGCGCGTGCTCGAGGCGCGCGGCTTCCTGGAGCAGTCCTTCGCGACCGCCGGGGGCGCGGCCAGCTTCGACGTGCCCGTCGAGCGCTGCTTCCATGGCTTCGGCGCGGCCCAGGCGGTGATCGACAGCGACCTGGACCTCCTGATCCTGGCCACGCCGCCGCACTTCCGTCCCGGTCAGCTCGAAGCGGCTGTGGCGCGCGGTCTGCACGTGTTCCTGGAAAAGCCGGTGGCCGTGGACGCCCCGGGCGTGCGCACGGTGCTGGCCGCGGCCGAATCCGCCGCGGCCCAAGGGCTCTCGATCGTGGCCGGCACCCAGCGCCGCCACCAGCGCTCCTACCGCGAGACGCTGCAGCGCATCCACGACGGCGCGATCGGTGAGATCGTGGCCGCGCAGTGCTGGTGGAACCAGGGCGGGCTGTGGATGAACCCGCGCCAGCCGGAGTGGAGCGACATGGAGTGGCAGCTCAAGAACTGGCTCTATTTCACCTGGTTGTCGGGCGACCACATCGTCGAGCAGCACATCCACAACATCGACGTGATCAACTGGGCGCTGCGCGGGCATCCGCTCTCGGCCAACGCCTCCGGCGGGCGACAGAGCCGCACGGACCCCGCCTACGGCCACGCCTTCGACCACTTCTCGGTCGAATTCGAATACCCGGGCGGCGTGCTGGTCCACAGCCAATGCCGGCAGATCGACGGCTGCTCGAGCCGCATCGCCGAGCGCCTGGTCGGCACGCGCGGCCAGGCGGATCCCAACGGCTGGATCCGCTCCGAGGGCGTCTGGCGCTTCGAGGGCGAGCAGCCGAACCCCTACGTCCAGGAGCACGTGCACCTGCTCGAAGCGATCCGCTCGGGCAAGCCGCTCAACGAAGCCCGCCAGGTGGCCGAGAGCACCCTGACCGCGATCCTCGGCCGCACGGCGGCCTACACCGGCCAGACCATCACGTGGGAGCAGATGCTCTCCAGCGAACAACGCTGGGGCCCGGCCGAGTACCGCTTCGGCGAGCTGCCCGTCGACCCCGTCGCCCGCCCCGGCGAAACGCCGTTCTTCTGAGACACCCCCGGCCCGCCGCGCGCTCGAGCCTCCCTCACGCGGCGGGCCCAGCCGCCGCGGCCCGACAGCTCGACCGGCGGCTCCCCGACGGCGATCGCAAGAACTGGCTGTGACTTGCGCGGTCTGGGGGACTTGTTCCCGGGGGGGTCTTTTCTTGGTCGCCACGGAAACCGGCGGCGCGCCTTGCGGTAGTCGGGTTTTTGAAGACGGAAAAGGCCTCCCTGAGAGAGCCGAAAACGTCTGAGCGGCTTCGCCTGCGGCTTCCGGTCGCCGGCTTCGGCCGCGGACAGGCTGAGAAAAAAATCGGCTCGGGCTGCGCCCGAGCAGTCAGACCAGCCTGTCCGCATGCCGTTGGGCCGCCATCCGACGGCCGCAGCGGCCGGAAGCGGCGCTGTGCACCGGCCCCCCATATTTTTTTGGGGCCTCTCGCCAGCTTTAGCGGAGCGACCTTCACCCTCCGAGCCGATCCGGTTCGGCCTTTGCAATCCCGAGTCGATCGCGACCCCCACCCCCGTCCGGGGGCCTACCGCCCATGAAGCACGAGTATCGAGATCTAGCCTTTGTCTGCACCCAGTCCGCACCTCGCCGGCCGGCCGCCAACGCATGGATGCTGGCTGGAGCGCTCGGCCTGCTCTGCCCCGCTGGGCAGGCTGCTCCCCAGAGCCTGTTCGAGACCCAGGGCCAGGTCCTGATCGGACCCGGAACGCTGTTGCCGGCTCCGGGCCATCCACCCCTGAAGCCGCCGGGATTCGGACTCTGGACCGCTGCCCGTGCGGATGACGGAAGCGCCTTGATGACCCTCAGCGAAGGATCGGGCGATGGCACGGCGGGTCTCTACCGTTGGTCCGAAGCGGCCGGACTCGTGCGCCTGCTGGGAACCGGCTCGCCGATCCCCGGAGGCAGTCCGGACCCGGTGACGGTGGGCCTGCCCGTGGCGCTCTCCCCGGGCATCCGCGTCAGCGCCAGCGGCCAGCAGATCCTGTTCGGCGCGCGCTTGGCTGGACCGGCGGTCGACCAGTCCAGCGATTCGGCCCTGTACCTGTGGAGCAACGGCTCCCCGCAGCTGCTGGTGCGCGAGGGTTTTGCAGCTCCCGGCATCCCGGGCGAAATCATCGGCAGCCCGCTGGAGCAGCTGTTCCCGGAACTCGCGGGCCTCAGCGAAAACGGCACCTGCAGCTTCCGGGTCCGGCTCGCCCAGGGCGGCGCGGTCGGCCCGAACAACGACGGCGTGATCTATCGGGGCTCCCCCGGCAACCTGCAGGTCGTGGCGCGGGAGGGCTCCGCCCTGCCGACCGGCGAGCAGCTGGACGAGCTGAACGCCTCGGCGGCGGCCCCGGCCAGTCCGGTCCATCGCCTCGATGCCGCGGGCAACCTGCTGTTCGACTGCCGCCTGCTGGCGGGTTCGAGCGCCACGCCGGTCACCGTCGACAACGACCAAGCCGTGCTGCTGTCGCGCCCGGGTCAGGCGCTGAGCGTGCTGATGCGCGAGGGCGATCCGTCTCCCTATCCCGGCACCCGATTCGGGAGCCTGCTCGGGATCTGGATCCGGATCCTCGGCTCCGGGCCGCTGCTATCGGGGCTGGACCCGGGGGCGGTTTTCATGACCAGCTTGTCCGGGAGTTCCTCGCCCCCGGCGGGCCCCGAGGCGCTGGTCGTGGCGCGCGCCAGCGGAACCACGCCGCTCGCGCGAATCGGCGACCCGATCGCCGGCCTGCCGGGGATCTCGCTGGCGACCTTCAATATCCTCACATTCGCCCACGATGCGTTCGGCCGTGCGTCGTTTGCCGCCACCCTCGGTGGAACACAGGGTCCGCAAGAGGACACGGCCATTTTGAGCGTCGAGCCTGGTGGCCCGATCGAGGTGCTGGCGCGGGAGGGCGACATCGCTCCCGGCACCGGCGGCCAGCGCTTCGTCAACCTGTTCAAGGTCCTGACCTTGGATTCGCTGGGGCGGACCTGGTTCAGTGCGAGCCTCGGGGGCGACTTCCTCGACTCCTGGTGGGTGCACGACCCGGCGCTCGGCCTGCGCTTGGTGGCACGGGTGGACGATACGGTCGCGCCTCCCAGCGGTCAGGAATTCGCGGGTCAGTCCTGGAGCCTGGCCTCGCAGTGGACCACCACCGGGCGGCCGACTTCGATCACCCCGGACGGGCGAGCGCTGACGTTGGTGGCTGGAAAAACCAGCTTCTCCGCAACCCTCAACCTGCTCGCCTACGCTGCGATCGGCACGCAGACGCTTTCGTCCTCGACGCCCACGCTCTCGATCGCGGCCGGCGGCAGCATCGGCCTGCCGCTCCAAGCCGGGTCCCGGTTGGCCAGTCAGCTCTACCTGGTGCTGGGCTCGTTCTCTGGCGCGGCGCCCGGGTTGCCCACGGATGCGGGCCTCTTGCCGCTCAACCCCGACGCGCTCAGCACGGCCATGTTGAGCCAGGCCAACCAAGGCCCGTTCCAAGGCAATCTGGGCCTGCTCTCCGACGGAGGCACGGCCGCCGTTGGCCTGCAGGTGCCCGCGGGGCTGGCCAGCGCCCTGATCGGCCAGACCCTGACCTTCGCCGGACTGACGATCGAAACCCAGGGCATCCCCCGGGTGACCTTCGTGACCAACGCGGCGCTGGTCCAGCTGGTGCCCTGACAGCCTGACAAGAGATCGACTCGGGCTGCGCCCGAGCAGTCACACCAGCCTGTCAGCATGCCTTTAGGCCGCCATCCGGCGGCCGCAGAGGCTGGGATCGTCGCTGCGCGCCGATTTTTTCCCAGCCTCTGACCAGGCTGAGAAAAAATCGTCTCGGGCTGCGTCCGAGCAGTCACACCAGCCTGTCAGCATGCCTTTGGGCCGCCATCCGGCGGCCGCAGAGGCTGGGATCGTCGCTGCGCGCCGATTTTTTCCCAGCCTCTGACAGGCCCCGCGCTCGGCGGCTCGGGCCGGGCCCGGGCCGCGGAGCGAAAGCCGCCCGCGAGGCGCCTCAGGGCGCGCGTGAGAGCAGCAGCACGCGGCCGGAGAAGCCCACGGCGACGATTTCGTCGCCGGGGATCTCCGGCAGGATGTCGCCGGCGGCCAGGTGGTGCAGGGGCGCGTCGTCGGTGTGCAGTACGCGGGTTTCGAGGCGGCTTCGGCCCAGGGCCCGCAGGGCCACGATCTGGCCCGAGTAACCGGCGGTGACCGCGGAGCGCCCGCCGTCGCGGGAGCCGTTCTGGTAGGGCCCGCTGGGCAGGCCCAGGTCCGCCCAGGCGGCGCCGCGGCCCTTCTGGCCCGCCGGTTCGCGGTACAGCTCGCGCTTTTGGGCCTGGCCGGTCGAGTCCAGGGTCACGTGGTAGAAGCGGCCGTCGTTGGAGGACATCAGCAGCCCCTCCGGTCCGCTGGCGAGGCGCGCCAGGCCCGCTTCGGTGCGGAGCAGCTGGCGCGAGCGATAGCCCAGATCCCCGGGGCCGACCCAGATCAACTGACCCTCCGCGCAGGCCAGGGCCACGCCGCCGTCGAAGGCGGCCATGCCCTTGGCGTCGCTGGGCAGGTTGGCGAGCACGCGCGTCGAGCACTGCTCCAGGGACTTGGGAGCCAGCAGGGAGAGCTGGCGATCGAAGCCCGCCGAGAGCCCCTCGAGGCCCGCCCGGGTGGGGTCCTGATCGGCGACCAGCACGGCGTGGGCCAGGGCGCTCGGCGACAGCACCTGGCGGCCCTCGAAGCCCGCGCCGCCCGCTTGGCGCGCCACCAACCAGGTGGCGCCGGGGCCCGGATCGTCCTCGCTGCCGCGGGCCATGCCCGCGGCGAGCAGTTCCTCGCCGGGCCGATCGGCCAGCAGCTCCCCCACCGCCACCTGGATCAGTTCGCCCTCGGTGGCCAGCGCGCGCTCGGCCTCCCAGCCCTCGGGACCGCGCGAGAGCACCCACAGCTCGCCGCTGCCGCTGACCACGGCGATCTCGAGGCCGGCGCGCTCGACCCGCAGCTCGCCGATGGCCACGCCGCCCAGCTTGGTTCCGGCCTCCCAAATGACATTCGCCGCGAGGGCCGGAGGTTCGGCGCTCGGGCGCGTGCCGGCGCAGCCGGTCAGCAGCAGGGCGGCCAGGGCCAGGGGGCGAGCGGCGGGCAGATTGGCGAACGGCATGGCAGGGGTCATGACAGGGGGCCTGGCTGGGAGCCTGATCTCGGGGGGGGCGGAGCGACGCGAGCGACGCAACCGGCAGGGGCTGGGATCGGCGGGCGGCGGGAGCTGCGCGGCGGCTCGAAGGCCGGCTGACAGCAGGGTCTTGGGGCTCGGGCGCAGCCCGAGCCCCTTGGATCGATGTCAGCCGGTCAGCTCGACAGGCGCCGCACGCTGTCCACCAGCTGCCCGGCCAACCGGCCCACGTGGGCCGCGACGGCCTTGTCGCGCAGCGAGCCGTCCTCCTCGAAGGCCTCGTGGGCGCGCCCCAGGGCGCGCTGCTCGGGCAGCACGAACACGCGCAGGTTCTGCAGCACCAAGGTCAGGTGCACCAGGCCGCGCAGGCCGCCCAGGGCCCCCGGGGAGGCCGAGAACAGGGCCGCAGGCCGGCCCTGGAAGGCCAGCAGCGGCGGCTCGCCCGGCGCCTCCGTGCGCGAGGCCCAGTCGATGGCGTTCTTGAGGGCGGCGCTCATCGACGCGTTGTACTCGGGGCTGGCGATCAGGAACCCCTGGGCCTCGACCAGGGCGCGCTTGAAGCGCTGGGCCGCCGGAGGCATGCCGCCGCTCTTCTCGCGGTCTTCGCTGAACAGGGGCAGGTCCAGGTCGCTGGGCTCGAGCAGGCGCACCTCGGCGCCGGCGGAGCGAGCGGCGGCGGCGGCGGCCCGCACCAGCTTCCAGTTGAAGCTGTCTTGGCGCAGGCTGCCGGCGAAAGCGAGGATTCGGGGCGGGGTCACGGGGTCGGCGGGGTTCGGGCCTTGGCCGCCACGCTACGGGCGCCCTCCGGGCGGGGCAAGCGGCCGGGGCGGGCCGGCCCCGCGTTGACCGCCGGCCGAGCGGGCCCCTACCCTGCGCGGGCGAAGGAGCGACCGATCCCCGTGAGCATCAACCGCGTCGAGGTGGTGGAACGCCGACTGGAGGCTTTGCTGGCGGCGCTGCCCCCGGCGGCCGGGCCGTCGGAGGCCGATCGGCCGCTGCGGCCCGGAAGCACGCTGCGCGTGGGCGCGGCCCTCGAGCTGTTCGAGAGCCAGCTCGAGAGCCGGGCCCTGGACGTGGCCGCGCGCGAGCTCAAGAAGACCGGGCGCAGCTTCTACACGATCTCGAGCGCCGGCCACGAGAACAACGCCCTGGTGGGCCGGCTGGTGCGCGCCAGCGACCCGGCCTTCCTGCACTACCGCTCGGGGGCCCTGATGATCGAGCGCCAGAAGCAGCTGCCCGGCTCGACCCCGGTGTTCGACACGCTGCTGTCCCTGTGCGCTTCCGCGGAGGACCCGGCCTCGGGCGGACGGCACAAGGTCTGGGGCTCGCGGGCCGCCTGGGTGCCGCCCCAGACCTCGACCATCGCGAGCCACCTGCCCAAGGCGGTCGGAGCGGCCTTCGCCCTGGGCCGCCGCCGGCGCCTGGGCCTGCCGCTCGAGCTGCCCGCCGATTCGATCGTGCTGTGCAGCTTTGGCGACGCCTCCGCCAACCACGCCACGGCCCTGGCGGGCTTCAACGCGGCGCGCTATTCGATCAAAAAGGGCAATCCCACGCCGATCCTGTTCCTGTGCGAGGACAACGGCATCGGGATCTCCGTGAGCACGCCCGCCGGCTGGATCGAAGAGAGTTTCGGCTCTCTGCCGGGCCTGACCTACGTGCGCGCGGCCGGCGATCTGTGCGCCCAGCACGACGCGGTGCAGCGCGCCGTGCAGCACTGCCGCAGCCACCACGCGCCGGTGTTCCTGCACCTCGAGACCGTGCGCCTGTGGGGTCACGCCGGTTCGGACGTGGAGTCCACCTACCGCAGCCTGGAGGAGATCGAAGCGATCGAGGCCCGCGATCCGCTGCTGGCCAACGCCCGGCTCCTGGTCGAATCGGGCGCCGCCGGCGGGCCGGAGCTGCTCGAGCTGTTGCGCGAGGTCCGCGCGCGGGTGGCCGCCGCTGCGGAGGAGGCCGCCGGAAGGCGCAAGCTCGAGAGCCGCGCCGAGGTCCTGGCACCCCTGGCGCCCTACGATGCGGAGCGGACCCGCGCCGGCTCGCCGCCCTGGCCGAGCCCGGCCGTGCGCCGCGAGAGCTACGGCGGCGAGCTGCCCGAGGAGCGCCAGAGCGCCACCAAACGCACCCTGGCCCAGCACCTCAACGCGGCCTTCCACGAGGCCCTGCTGACGCGGCCGGAGCTGCTGATGTTCGGCGAGGACGTGGGCCGCAAGGGCGGCGTGTACGGACTGACCGCGGGGCTGCAGAAGCGCTTCGGCGTGGCGCGGGTCTTCGACACCCTGCTGGACGAGACCACGATCCTGGGCCTGGCCCAGGGCTCGGCCCAGCTGGGGCTCTTGCCGGTGCCCGAGATCCAGTACCTGGCCTACGTGCACAACGCCCTGGACCAGCTGCGCGGCGAAGCCTGCTCCCTGTCGTTCTTCTCGAACGGCCAATTCGCCAATCCGATGGTCGTGCGCATCGCCGGCCTGGCCTACCAGAAGGGCTTCGGCGGGCACTTCCACAACGACAACTCGATCGGCGCGCTGCGCGACATCCCCGGGCTGGCCCTGTGCGTGCCGGCGCGCGGGGACGACGCCGTGCGCCTGTGGCGCGGGGCCCTGAACCTGGCGCGGGTCAACCAACGCGTGGTGGTCTTCCTCGAGCCGATCGCGCTGTACCACGAGCGCGACCTGTACGCCGACAAGGACGATGCCTGGCTGTTCGACTATCCGGGCGAAGGGCAGCTCCTGCTGCCCGGCGAGCTCGGCACCTACGGCCCGCCGGATGCGCCGCTGCTGGTCGTGACCTATGGCAACGGGCTGCGCCTGTCCCTGCGCGCGGCGCGCCGCCTGCAGCAGGCCGGCGGCCCGGCGGTGCGCGTGATCGATTTGCGCTGGCTGGCGCCGCTGCCGCTCGAGGCCGTGCGCGCCGAGCTGGCCGGGCGGCGCGGGGTGCTGGTCGTCGACGAGTGCCGGGCGACGGCCGGAGGCCCGGCGGACGCGCTGCTGGCGGATTGGGCCGAACAGGGCCAGCGCGGGCGCTTCGTGAGCCTGCGCGCCGCCGATTGTTACGTGCCGCTGGGCGGCGCGGCGGACCTGGTGCTGGTCAACGAGGGCCAGATCCTCGAGTCCCTGCGCGCCCTGGCCTGAAACGCCCGGCCCCCGCCCGCATGCAGCGCATCGCCATCGTCTGTCCCGGCCGCGGCAGCTACACCGAAAAGAGCCTGCGCAGCTTGCCGGCGTCCCATCCCTGGCTGGAGGCCGCGGAGCGGCTACGCGCCGAGGCCGGCCTGCCGAGTCTGCGCGAGCTCGACGGGGCGGCGCGCTTCTCCGCCGCCGAGCACCTGCGGCCCGCGAACGTCTCGGCGCTGATCTACGCCCATTCGATGCTCGACGCGGCGGCCGCCGGCGAGGGCCGGCAGGTGGTCGCCGTGGCCGGCAACTCGATGGGCTGGTACACGGCCCTGGCGGTGGCCGGGGCCCTGTCCTTCGAGGACGGGTTCAAGCTGGTGCAGGGCATGGCCCTGATCCAGGAGCGCCACGAGCAGGGCGGGCAGATCCTCTACCCCCTGGTGGACGAGGAGTGGCGCCCCGATGCGACCCGGCGGGCCGCCGTGGAAGCGGCTCTGGCCGCCCTCGCGGGCCAGGCCTTCCCCTCGATCCATCTCGCGGGCTACGCCGTCCTGGCGGGCACCGAAGCCGGTGTCGCCGGGCTGCTCCAGCGCCTGCCGCAGGTCAAGCTGGGCGGCACGCTGTATCCGTTCCGGCTGCTGCGCCACGGGCCCTACCACACGCCGCTGCTAGCGCAGGCCGCCGCCGAAGCGCGGCGCGCCTTCCAAGGCCTCGGCTGGCGCCGCCCGCGCACGACCCTGATCGACGGGCGCGGCCGGCGCTTCGGGCCCCTGGCCAGCAGCGCGGCGGCGCTGTTCGACTACACCGTGGGCGCCCAGGTCACCACGCCCTACGACCTCTCCGCCAGCCTGCGCGTGCTGCTGCGCGAGCACGCCCCGGCGCAGGTCTTCCTGCCGGGCCCGGGCAACACCCTGGGCGGTGTGCTCGGCCAGGCGCTGATCGCCGAAGGCTGGCGCGGCATCCGCACCAAGAGCGACTTCCAGCGCGCCCAGGAATCGGCGGCGCCCCCGGCGGTTTCGATGCGCCGTTGAGGCCTGTCCGGCGGCCCGCGCCCGAGCGAGCGCGGGCCGAGCGCAGCGGGGCTTGCCGGGCTGCTGGAGCAAAACGTCGATCGCCCCGCGGGAAGGAGCCCGCGGGGCGATCGGCGTGAGCATCGGCGAGCGCTGGCGACGTGAGGCCGGCGAGCACAGCCGCCGCAGCGCGCGGCTTCAGCGCAGCCCGCGCCCGCTCACGGGCCGACGATCAGCGCCAGGCCGCCGGAGAGCTCGGCCAGGCCGAGCACCGGTCCGCCGAGGCTCAGGGTCAGCCATTGCACGTTGAAGTCGACGCCGATCCAGGCCGGGCTGCTCGGCAGCAGGAAGCTCAGGCTGGCAGCGCCGGCCGCGTCGGTCTGGGTGCTGCCCAGGGACAGGGGATTCGCCAGGAACCAGGTGCAAGCGCCGCTGGTCGGCTGCCCCACGAGCGCCGCCAGGGGCAACTGGACGGCGTCGGCGGAGAACTCGAGGAACGCCGGGGCCAAGGGCGCGCCGTCGGAGAGCCCGAGGGTCAGGGTCTGGCCCGCCCGCGGAGCGGAGAGCGCCTGGGCGGCCGGGGCGCCGAAGCTGCCGCAGCCAAAGCCCAGGGGCTCGGCGTACCAGGCGCCGGTGGCGCCGAAGGGCACGCTGTGGGGCTCGAATCCGGCGCTGCCGGCGCTGGCGCAGAACAGCAGCCGGTCCGCGACCACGGCGCTGTAGCGCAGGCCGGTCGGGTTGAAGGGCAGCGCTCCGCCGCCGCCGGGGCCGGCGAAGCTGTCCGCCAGCTGGAACGTGCCGGCCGGCGTGCCGTCGCTGACGAACCACTCGGTGCCGAGGCCCGCGCCCGGCAGCTCGGCGCGCGCCGGGAAGGCCACGCGGCCAGACTGCCCGAGGGGCTCGAGGCGCAGGAAGGGCGCCAGGTCCAGGACCAGGCTGCCCGAGGCCAGGGCCGGCTGCGCCGCGGCGCTGCTCAGGGAGAACAGGCGATAGGGCTGGAAGCCGCCCGCGGGTCCGCTGCGCGAAAGGAAGAACAGGCGATCGCCGCTGCGCTCGAAGGCGGTCGGCTGGCTCGGCTCGCCGGGTCCCGGCGTGGAATCGAAGACCTGCGCGAAGGCGGCCGTTTGCGGATCGAAACGCCACAGCTCGCGGCCCTGGACCGCCTGCCCGGTGCAATCGAAGAACAGGCTGCCGTCGAAGGCGATCGAGCGCTGCCAGGTCGGCCCGTTCGGCCCCGGCCAGAGCTCGGCGGCCAAACCGGTAGCCCCGCCGCTGCCTTGGGTCACGAACAGCTCGCGTCCGGTGGCCGGCGTCGAGGCGGTGAAGAACACGCGGTCGCCCAGGGCGGTCAGGTGCGCCGGGCCGCCGTTGCCCGGGCCGACGTCGATGTCGGCCACCAGGCGCGTGCCCGCCGCGCTGCCGTCGCTCTCCCACAATTCGGCGCCTTCGCTGCCGCCGCGCGCGCTGAAGAACACCCGGTCGGCGAGCAGGCCCGTCCCGCGCGTCAGGCTCGAGATATTGACGAATTCGCGCAGCAGCTGCGTGCCCGCGGCGGTTCCATCGCTGATCCACAGGCCGCCGTTGCTGCCGCTGGCGACCACGGCCAGGAACACCTGCCCGTCGAACTCGAGCCCTTCGCGGATCTGCTTGGGCGCCAGCCCGGGATACAGATCGAGCAGCAGGGTCGTGCCGGCCGGGGTGCCGTCGGTGATCCACAGGGGCGTGCCGGCGCTGGCGCCCGCCGGCGCGATCAGGGCGCCGCGGGCCGTGTTGCCCGGGAACAGATCGGACTGCGGCGCCCAGGAGCCGGCGATGCCGGGGCGCAGATCGCCGAGCAGCACGGTGCCAGCGGGGGTTCCATCCGTGGCGTAGGGCTCGCGGCCGAAGCCCTGGGCCTCCGCGTAGAACAGGGCGCGGGCGCCGGCGCGCTCGAAGTTGTCCGGCAGGCTGGAGACGGTCGGAATCAGGTCGACCAGCTCGGTGTTGGTCAGCGGGAGCTGGGGCGCGACCAGACAGGTGAGCAGCGAAAGCAACATGGCGGCTCGGGGCTTTGGGCCTGCGGGCGATTCCGGCTGCAGAGGGGACGGCCGGACGGCGTGACCCGCGGAAAGCGGGAAACCCCGGGAGCGCGGCGGGCAGGCCGTCCGCGGTCGGGGAGCCCCGCTGGTCCGAAGCTAGCCGCGCGGCGAAATCTCGGGCATCTCGCCAAGGATTCGCGGGTCTGGGAGGGCGGAATGGGGATCGGGCAGCCCCGCGAGCCCCGACCTGGGGCGGCACGCCCCTGGGCTGGCGGATGGGCCAGCGCGGTCCAAGCCGCCCCCCATCGGTCCGGGGCCTTCCCCGCTCCAGGGCCGCTCTAGCCGGTTCCCGAGGGAACCCGGCGGGCCCGTTAGCCCTCCTGGGGGGGGCCGCTTCCGCACGGGCGAAGGTCCTGCCCCAGGGCCCGGGCTGCCCCGCCCCACCCAGCTCAGCGCGGCGCAAACCCGCGCACGGAA
>JBIKLM010000422.1:0-3881 GCA_044359835.1 Planctomycetota bacterium | reverse complement strand
CCCTGCTCCAAGGGGCATGAAAAACGAGTCCCTGGAAGAGCTGGAGGGGGCCCTGGACCGCGTCTCGCGGCGCCTGGCCAGCGAATCGAACCCGGTTCCCCAGGCCGCCGAGCGGGTCCGCCGGCTCGAGCGCGAGCCGTGGCTGGCCCTGGGCTGGACGGCCCTTCTGATCGGCCTGTCCATCTACACAGGCCACTTCATGAGGGTCGGCGCCCTGCTCCTGCTGGTGGTGCCCTCCAAGGTCCGGCAAATCCGCCGGCGCCGCGACGCCCTGGGGCAGTTGGACACGCCGGGCGACCTGCTCGCCCTGGAGATCCAAAGCCTGCGCGAGCGCCACCGTCGGCTCGGCTTCGTGGCGGCCCTCGGGATCTGGATCGGGCTGCTCTTCGCGGGGGTCGGTGCCTTCTCGCCGCGTCCGCTGGTCGGCCTAGTCGCCGGGCTGCTGCTGCTGGTGCTTGCCGCTTGCGTGCTGGGCTGGATGCGGCCGCGTCTGCGGCGGGCGCTGGCCGCCCTGGATGCCGAAGCCGAGGACCATTGGTCGGGAAGCCACGTGTTCGTGCTGACGTTCCTGTTCTTCCCGGTGCTGATGCTGGTCGCCGGGGTGCGCTCGCTCTTCGGGAAGGGATCTAAGGACGATCAAGGTGGGGAAGCCGAAGCGGCCGGCGCCGAAAAACGACCGGGCGAGGGGCAGACCGCTGGCCCGGTTGGCGGCTCCACCACAGCTGCCTCTGGGCAGCCCGCGGAAGGCGGCGCGCTGGACTCGAACCCCGCCGCGCCCGACTCTGGGGAGGACCGCCCGTGAATCCTCCGAGCAACGAGACCGATTGGATCGCGGCCCTGGGCGCCGAAGATGCGGCCGAGCGCCAGGCCGCGGTCGATGGGATCTATCGCGCCTACGGCGCCGGGCTGCTGGGCCTGTGTCTGCGCATCGTGTGCTGCCAGAGCGAAGCGGAGGATGCCCTGCAGGAAACCTTCGTGCAGGTGCTGCGCTACGGCGCCAGCTTCCGCGGCGAGTCGAGCCTGCGGACCTGGATCTCGCGCATCGCGATCCGCTCGGCCCTGACCATCCAGGCGCGCCGCCGCCGCCGCCCGGACGTCGAGCTGACCGACGAGCGCAGCGACCTGGCCAGCGGACCGGCCGAGCGGGTCGCCGACAACGAAGCGGCCGCCCGTCTACTGCGGGCGATCGCGCGCCTGCCGGCCGAACAGCGCCTGGTGCTGGGCCTGGCCGCCTTCGACGACATGCCGGGGGTCGAGATCGCGCAGGTGCTCGGGATCCCGGAGGGCACGGTCTATTCGCGCCTGCACGCGGCGCGCAGCAAGCTGCGCACGCTGCTGTGATCAAGGCCGTGCCGCCCGGGGGCGACCGGCCTCGGGACGCAGCTGGCCGCTCAGGGGCTGGAAAGAAATCGGAGCGCAGCGCCGGTGCCAGCCTCCGCAGTCGCCGGATGAGTGCTCACAGGCAATCGACGGGTTGGTCGGGCGGCTCGGACGCCGCCCGAATCCACTTCTGCTCGGAGTGCCGGCGCTCGATCGGCCTGTTCGCTGGCCCGTTCGCTGGCCCGTTCGCCGGCCCGTTCGCCGGCCCCCCCTGCGCCCTAGGGCTCGCCTTCGCCGCCCCGCGGGGGCAGCGCCGGCGCCTCCGACTCCAGCAGCAGCGCTTGGACCGCCCTCGACTCAGGGTCCAAGCCATCGCACAGGCGCTCCACCAACCGATCGCCGAACAGCGCCGCGTATTGCAGGCAGGAAAGCACCTCGATCTGCGGGCGCCCGAGGGGCCACAGGGCATTGCTGGCGCGGCGCTGGTGCCGGCGCCGGGTGCCGGCGCGGTTTTGGTGCACGCGCTCGGCGCGCCGCGCCAGGGCCTCGATCAGGTCCTGGGCCTGGGCGGCGGTGCGGCGCGATTGCACGCCGAGGCCGCGATCGACCTCGGCCAGAGCCCCGCGAAGTCCGGACAGATCGGCGCGCAGGCGCTCGGCCAGGGTGCGCAGCTCCCCTACCACCGCAGGCGGCGGCCCGGGAGGCGCGCGCTCGCCCTCCGCGAGCGGCGCCGCCAGCGCCGCATCCAACGGCAGCCCGAGCCGCTCCAACGCCCGCGCCGTGGCCGCGCTGATCAGGAACACCCGCGGCAGGGGCCGCGCGCCCGGCAACCAGCCGAACTCCGCCAGCACGGGGCCCGATTCCGGGTCGGAGCTCGGCCTGTGGGCCGGACCTGCGCTCGGAACCAGCGTCCCTGACGCCGCGCTTCCGTCCAGCCAATCCCCGTGCGACGGAGTCTCGTGCGCCGAAGCCGACTTCACCGCAGCCACTTCCGCGGCAACGAAGACGATCCCCGGAAACCAAGCGCTCCACAGCCGCTCCGCCGCCGCCCGCAGCCCTTCGCCCGCCCGCGGCAGGCAGCGCTCCAAGGCCCGCCCGCGCTCGGGCCCCGCCGGCAAGAGCTGTTCGAGCTGCCCGCGCAGGGCCGCCAACGCACCCTCGGACCCGACCTCGACCCGCACGCGCGTCAACAGCAAATGCCGATTGAGCACATGCAGCGCCCGCTCGCCGCCCGGCTCCGGCCCCCAAACCACTTCGACCCCGACCGCCGCGCCCCGCTCGCGCGCCGCCCGCCGCGCAAACGCCTGCGCCTGGGCGACCGCCACCAAACGCGAAAGCGGCCCCCCCGCCCACTCGAGCGGCAGCCCCACCCGCACCCGGGCCCCGTCGAGCTGCCCCGCGGTCCCCATCAGCGCAGCGCCGCGGTCAGGTCGGCGTGCATGCGCTCCAGGGCGCTCGCGGCGGCTTGGCGCCAGTCGCTGCCCGGGGCGTCGCGGTAGGCGAAGGCGATGCCGCGGGAGCTGGCCACCAGGGCGCCCCGGGCGCCGGGCAGGAAGGCCGGGGCCACGTCGCGGGCGGTGGCGCCCTGGGCGCCGTAGCCGGGCAACAGGAGGAAAGAGTCCGGCAGGGCGGCGCGCCAATGCTCGAGCTCGGCGCGCTGCGTGGCGCCCACCACGGCGCCGAAGGGGCCGAAGCCGGCCGGACCGCGCCGGCCGGCGTTGATGCGCACGAGCTCCGCGGCCACCCGCGCGGCCGGGCTCGGCTCGCCGGCGGTCTGCCAAGCCGTGCCGCCGGGATTCGAGGTGCGCACCAGCACGAAGGCGCCGCCCTGCACGCGGTCGCAGGCCTTGACCCAGGGGTCCAGGGAGTCGGGGCCCAGGTAGGGGCTCAAGGTGACCGCATCGGCGGCAAAGTGCGGGTCCTGGGGCTCGAACAGCCCGCGGGCGTAGGCCTCGGCGGTGCTGGCGATGTCGCCGCGCTTGACGTCGGCGACCACCAGCAGGCCAGCGGAGTGCGCGTGGGCGATGACCTGCTCGAAGGCCCGATAGCCGTCGGAGCCGAGCTCCTCGAAGAAGGCCGCCTGGGGCTTGATCGCGGGCACCCGCCCGGCCGCCAGGTCGATCAATTCCAAGCAAAAGCGCTCGACCAGCTCGGCCCGGTTGCGGCGCGGCAGGCGCTTGTCCCGGGCCCCCTCGAACTCCGGCGGCAACAGCTCGAGGTGCGGATCGACGCCCAGCAGGATCGGGTTGCCGACCCGCTGGATGGCCGATTGGAGGCGTTCGGCAAAGGGCGCCTTGGCCGGCGGCTGGTGGTGCATCGCCAGAGCCTAACGGAGCGGGGGCTGGCCATCGCAAGGCGCAAAGGCCGCCGTCGTGCGCACACCCACGGGTCGGGCTTTCGGCCCGCCGCAGCCGAAGGCTTGCTTCGGTTTGCCGGGGCGGCTCCAAGCGGCCTTCGCCGGTTTTCGGTGCTCGTCCGCAGTGCCGCGCTCCGACCATAGGCCCGCGGCGAATCGGGCCCGACCGGGGTCCAATCACCCCCCAGCAGGCACCCCAGGTCTG
>JBIKLM010000421.1:0-3886 GCA_044359835.1 Planctomycetota bacterium | reverse complement strand
CCGCACACCGGGCCCATGCACGCGGCGGGCGCGTGGGCGCCGGCCGCTGCTCACCGCTCGGTTGTTGGAGCCGCCGACCGTCCCAGGAGCCTGGAACGGCGGCCGCCGCAGACGGCCCAAGGGCCCGGGCCTAGGAGCGGGGCTCGGGCGCAGCCCAGGCCCCCGCTCCGCAGCCGATCACTGCCGGTAGTACTCGCAGAGCACGTTCACGCCGGTGGCCGGGATCGACTGGACCCCGGGCACGAACACGTCCGTGTCGACGCGCTTGAGGCCGCCCAGGATATCGATCACATCCACGACACCCCCGGCCTGGTTCGAGTTCGGGATCGCCAGGAACATGTAGTTCGGGCCGTTGGTGCTGACCCACTGGGAGCCGAACACCGTGGCGCGCACCATGTGCTTGCCGTTGGCCTGGGCCGCGACGCCCGCCGCGAACTGACCTTGGAAGGCCGGCAGGCCGCCCAGGTTGGTCATGTCGTCGAAGCACAGATCCACCGGCACGCCGGTCATGACCTCGGATCCGATCGAGGAGCGGATGCGGAAGTCGATCTGGCGCGCGTTCAAGAACGAACCCGCGAAGACCGGGACGATCGGGAGCTGGCCGGTGATGCCCGACTCCATGATCAGCTCGGAGACGGCGCCGCCGACCTGCCCGGTGGGCTGGCCCGTGATCGTGTTGAGCTTGTTCTCGTGGACCACCCACACGCCGCCCTGCAGGAACAGCTGGTTCAGCTGCATGGCCTTGGGCGAGGGGAACACGAAGGGCGTCTGGCCCAGCACCTGGTCGTAGCCCCAGCCGCCCGCGCCATCGGGACCCGACTCGAACAGGGACACGCGCCCGTTGCGGTTCAGGATGAAGGCGAAGTAGACGTTGCGGGCCAAGCCCAGGCCGGGGACCTGGCGGTTGCCGATCGCGACCTCGAAGGGGAAGTCCAGCTCGGCCTTGAGCGTCTTGCGGACCTCCAGATCGAAGGCGCTGATCACCGAGATCGAGTTCCCGAGCTCGTTGCAGACCAGGATGTCCTCGTTGTCCGGCTGCCAGGCGATGCCCGAGGGGCCTTGGCCTACCGCCGTGACCTTGACCACCTGATGGAAGGTCGAGGAGCTCGGGTTGATGTCGATGAAGGAGACCTGGCCGCCGATCCGCGAGCTGACGGCCAGCAGATCCAGGTTGGGGGACATCGCCAGGGCCGTCGGATCGGAGATCACGATCCGGTCCAGCACCGTGAAGCGGTTGCTGTTGACCACCACGATCTCGCCGCGCACCGCGTCCAGCACGTACAGGAAGTGACCCACCTGCTGGCGGATCATGTACTGCTGGCACGAGGACGGGGTCGTCTGCGGGCGGGACGGGCCGCGGAAGTAGCTGTTCTGCTCGACGGCCAGCAGACCGTTGGGCGGCAGGTTGAACTGCGGGTTGCCGAACGGGTTGCCGTTGGGCACCAGCAGGTTCTGCAGCTGCGGCAGGCCGGGCTGATTGTTGGGGTTCGCCGAGTCCACCGAGGTGGGCTCCTGGCCGTTGATGTCCGGGCTGATGCACAGCGGCGGGAAGATCAGCGGCGGAGGGTTGGGGTGCGGTGCCCAGGAGATGATGTTGCCGGTGCCCGGTTGGGTCGTGCCGATCTGGCCCGGCGGCGCCGGGCCCAGGGAGTGCGGACCCACCTGGAAGGGCGACACGATCTTGAGACCGCTCGAGGCGCACACGTTCGGGTTGCCCGACTGGCAGCCGAACGGCGAGGGGCCGTTGTTGAAGGCCAGGTCCAGGGGCTGGCCGATCATCATGTCCTCGATCGACAGGATGTCGGGGGCCGCCAGGAGTTTGTCCTGGAGCGCCGAGTTCTTGGTCAGGGTGAAGACCCCGGCCGAGCCGCCGTCCAAGGTGCAGGTGCCCTCCTTGATCGGCGGGAAGATCAAACCGCCCTGGTTCACCAGGTTCGGGTTGTTCGGGTAGTTCGAGTTGCCCTTGATGATCGGGTTGAACGGGTCGTAGGTCGGGTTGCCCGTGGAGCCTCCGAAGCCGTTCAGGTCGATCACCGACAGCCCGGGCACAGATCCCGAGCGGCCGATCACGACGGCCTCGGGCGCGACCGGGGCGTTGGTGACCGGCTTGCCTTCCCCGGTGACGAAGAAGGTTTCGACCGACTGGGAGTTCAGGTTGGTCTTGAAGTCCCGGATCTGCTGGGAAGCCACCCGCACGGTGACCCGCGAAAAGGTCTCGCAGGCGAACGCGGCCGGCCCGGTGCCGGGCAGCACGAAGGTCGGCTGCAGCACCATCACCGTCAGGTCGTAGGGCGAAGCCGGGCTGACCGTGAAGAACACGTTGGTCACACCGCCGGCCGGGCCGAAGGTGATGCTGACGGCGGAGCTGGTCAGCGGCGGCGCGCCGGTCGGCAGCGAACCGATCGAGGCCGGGTCGACCGGCTCGGAGAACTCGATGCGCACAGGAGCCGCCGGGTCCACGTCCTCCTGGCCGTTGCCGGGGCTGATCGCCGGCAGGGAGGTCGGTTCGGAGGGCAGCACGCGCACCTCCGGGGAGAGTCCATCGACGCCGACCGTCGAACAGGCCAGGCCTTCGAACTGCAGCTCGCGGCCGCCCGTCGATTCGATGCCCTTGGTAAAGCGCGCCCGGATCTGGCGGCCGGTGGGGAAGGTCTCGTGCGTGGTCAGGTCGTTGTCGGTGTCGACCACGAAGACCAGCGTGTTGTCGCCGACCAGCTGGTTGGCGCCGTTGAAGCCGATCGGCGACTGGGTGCCGGGGAAGCCGAGCGCCTCGGGAATCAGCGCAACCGGCTTTTCTTGGCCGTTGCTGCCCTGGGCCAGTCCGATCCAGCTCTCGAGCTCGAATTGCCCGGTCGAAGGATTCAGCGCGCCGTAGGTCTGGCCGTTGACGAAGGCCCGGCCGCGCACGTTGGTCGATTCGCCGGTCAGGGGATCGAGCGCCACCACCGTGACCGCACCGGTCAGGTTGCTCGAAACGGCGCCGCCCGCGTTGGGCAGCAGGACGGTGGCCACGTCGATCGGCTGCGTGAAGCGCGCCACCAGGAAGTGGTTGCCCGGGCTGCCATCGGGCAGTCTGGCCTGCGTGTCCCACGTCACCACCGGCAGCACCGGGTTGGTCGAGCTGACGTTGTTGTAGATGTCCGACAACGTCCGCAGAGCCATGACCTGCGTGGTCGGATCACCGGCGCTGTCGAGCCGATAGGCGGTATGGGGCAGCAGCGGGCCGAAGCCGTTGCCGACCTCGACGATGTTCATCTGGTTCCCGCCGCCTCCACCGCCGCCGCCGCATCCAGCGGCCAGGAGGGTCATCGCCGCGGTGGCCAGCGAGGTCAGGGCTCGGGGCCCGTGCCGGCGCTCTGCCGGGGGCGGCTCAGCGGCTACCACACGCGGGCGTTGGAGGGCGGCTTGGCCGGACTGCGTGGACTCCGGGAGGGAGTGCATGTCGGGGTGAGGCATGGAGCGAGGGATCGTCCGGGCCGGGCGCTGGCGGGGGGCTACCAGGGGGGCCAGGAGCGGGGGAACTCGAAGCAGAGGAGAATAGCGGCGACCCCGGCCCGGGACACGCTCGGGACCGGCGGAATGTGAAGCTAGGGGCCTCCGCAGCCCGGGACCACAGCCCCGCGCTGCCCCCTAGCCATCAAACCCCATGCCAGGTCCAGGAGGCCCCCCGGCGCCCGCCGGCCCCCGGAAAGGGGTCCCGGCCGTGCGCTATCGCTCGGGCGGGCCGGCGGCGGTCCGCCCAATCCCAGGCCGGCCCGGTCGGGCAGCCAGCCGGTGGCGCCGCAACCCACCGAGCCATCCGCGACCGGCCCTCCGCGACCGGCCCTCCGCGACCGGCCCTCCGCGACCGGCCCTCCACCACCGGCCCCACCACCGGCCCCACCAC
>JBIKLM010000420.1:0-3895 GCA_044359835.1 Planctomycetota bacterium | reverse complement strand
TTCGCGGCGAAGCGATTCGCTTGCAGGGACCGGATGGTTCCGGTTGGGCCGGCCTGACGCTGGCCGATGGAACCCGGGTCAGCGCTGCGCGGGTCGTGCTCGCCCTGGGCAACGCCTTGCCGGCGCGGCCGGCTTGGCTGGAAGGCTTCGAGCCCGGGTCGGATGCCCGCCAGCTGACGAACCCCTGGGACGAGAACGCCCTCGAATCCATCGGGCCCGACGAGCGCGTGCTCGTGCTCGGCACCGGCCTGACCGCCATCGATTCGATCCTCGACCTGGCGCCGCGTTTGTCCCGCGGCTCGATCCTGGCGATTTCCCGTCGCGGCCTGGTGCCCCGGCCGCACCGAGACCTGCGCGATCTGCCCGCGTTGCCCCCTCTGGATCTGCAGCCGACGGAGCAGCGCAGCGTGCTGGCCCTGCTGCGCGGGCTGCGCCGGCGGGTGCGCGAGCAGCAGGGCCGAGGAGGGGACTGGCGGCAGGTCATCGACGCCCTGAGGCCCCACACCCAGGGTCTGTGGGCCGCGCTGCCGCTCGAACAGCGGGCGCGTTTCCTCCAACGGCTTGCGCCTTACTGGGACTCCCACCGCCACCGGCTGCCCGGCTCGGCCTGGGCTGCGTTCGGCGCGCACCTGCACACCGGCCGCGTGCGGCTGCTCGCCGGCCGGGTCCGCGCGGTGCGAGCTTTGCCGCACGGCCTGCAGGTCGATGTCCAGCGCCGCGGGGCCCAGGCAAACGAGCGGATCGAAGTCGATCGCCTGCTGCTCGCCAACGGCCCCGAAACCGATCCGGCCCGGGCGTACGGCCCGCTGGTGTCCGCGGCCCTCGCCGAGGGACTGCTGCGCCGCGATCCCCTCGGATTGGGGCTCGAGTCGACGGCCGAAGGCCGGGCCTTGGATGGCGCCGGCCGGGTGCTGCCCTGGCTCGACCTGATCGGGCCCCTGCGGCGGGCCAGCCTGTGGGAATCCACGGCCGTGCCCGAGCTGCGCGGGCAGGCGCAGCGGCTGGCCGAGCGCCTGCGCAGCCGACTGGATCCCCGCGACAGCCTCCTGACCTGCCGTCCATGAAGCCCATGCCCACAGCCCTCCAGCGCCTGTGCCGCCTGGCCGAATTCGTCCTGGCTATGGTGATGCTACCCCACGACGGGCCGGACCCCGAGCTGCTGGCCTGCACGGGGACTTCGGCGCCTGAGGCCGGACGACCCGCCGGCAGGGCCTGACCTGCGACCCGCCCCTTCGTCCCGAACTCCTGACCATGACCCTGCGACTCAACGACATCGCTCCCGACTTCACGGCCGAAAGCACCAGCGGCCGGATCGAATTCCATCGTCATCTGGGGACCTCCTGGGGCGTGCTGTTCAGCCACCCCCGCGACTTCACGCCGGTCTGCACCACCGAGCTCGGGCGGGTGGCCCAGCTGGCGCCCGAGTTCCAGCGCCGCGACGTCAAGGTGCTCGGCCTGTCGGTCGATCCCCTCGAAGATCACCGACGCTGGGCCGGGGACATCGCCGAGACCCAGGGCGTCGGACTCAATTTCCCGTTGATCGCCGACCCCGACCGGCGCGTCGCCGAACTCTACGGAATGATCCATCCGAAGGAGCTCGAGACCTTGACCGTGCGCTCGGTCTTCGTGATCGATCCCCAAAAGCGCATCCGCCTGACGATCACCTACCCGGCCAGCACCGGACGCAACTTCGATGAGCTGCTGCGCGTGATCGATTCGCTCCAGGCGACCAGCCGCCATCCGATCGCCACCCCGGCCGACTGGCGGCCTGGCCAGGACGTCATCATCAGCCCCAAGCTCGACGAGGCCGAGGCCAAGCGGCGCTTCCCGGGCGGGTTCCGCACCCTCAAGCCCTACCTGCGCTACGTGCGGCAACCGGATTGAGAGGCGGAATCATCGGCTCGGGCTGCGCCTCGATCCCGCGGCCCGCCCGTCTCTCGGCCCCTGGGGCGCGTTCCGATCGCTGCCGCCGCTGAATTCGTCGCCGCGCGCCGATTTCTTCTCCGCCCCTGGACCAGGACCTGGGAGCCGAGCACCGAGCTCGGCTCCCCGTCCGGTTCGAGGCTGCCTGCGGGTCAGAAGGCGACTTCCCAGCGCAGCGAGAGGATCCGGCCGGAGCCGTCGGTGTATTCCTCGGACTCGACCAGGATGTAGTTGGTCTGGAAGCGCACGGAGGGGTTCAGGTACCAATTGATCCCCACGCTGGTGTTGCGCAGCTCCTGGCCCACCACGGCCTCCTCGTAGTCCGCTTCCGAATAGCGCAGGGCCACCTCCCAGGCGCCGATGCCGTTGCCGAAGCCCTTGAAGTTGCTCTTCGGGCGCACGCGATCGAACAGACCCTGCTTGTAGGGCCGGCTTTCTCCGGTCAGGAAGTAGCTGGCCTGGATGTAGAAGCCGTCCAGCCGCGGATTCGAGGTCGAGACCGAATCCACATCGGCCTGCATGAATTCGCCTTGCAGCGAGAAGGGGCCCAGGGCCGTGGCCGCTTCGAGCCCCAGCAGGGCCAGCTTGTCGGCGTCGACCAGGGCCGTTTCGGTGTCGATCCAGGGCGTTTCGGTGAAGGCCTCGGGACGGGTCTGGAAGCGCAGGCCTTCCTGCACGGAGCGCCCCGAGTAGGCCGCGCCCAGGTGGACCAGATTTTCGGCTTTTCCGCCCAGATCGAAGAAGGCGTAGGAGACGCGCCCGGTGCCGCCCCAGGATTCGTTGGGCGCGATCTCCGGGTCGGGTGCGTTGGCGGTGTTCGAATTGAACACCCCGGCGGCCCAGTTGAAGGCCCGGTCCGAGGTCTGTCCGGAGTACTTGATCCCGGTGCCGCGCCGCGGGGTCAGCGAATCGGCCAGGGAGCGCTCCAGGAAGGTGTTGTGGTTCTGGGGCGTCTGGGTCTCGAGGCCGAAGGGCTCGAACTGCTGGCCGATGGTCAGGGTGCCGACGCCGAGCCCGGGCAGGGAGATCCAGGCGTCCTTGACCAGCAGGGTCGATTCGCGGCCGGTCAGTCCGTCGACCACGGGGCTGACGGCGGGGGCGAAGTCGAACTGGGTGAAGTATTCGATGCTCTCGTACAGCGTGCCGCCCAGGTTGAGGTGCAGGCGGCGCAGGTCGACCTTGTCCTCCAGGTCTTCGCCGGCCTCCAGCTCGTCGTCGCCCGATAGGAAATTCCAATCGAGGTTGATGCGCCCGCCCAGCTTCATCGTGAACTGCAGGTCGCCGGTCTCGAAGCGCGTGCCGTCCCGCCAGTAGGCCTTGTAGTTGGTGTTGGCCGGGGCTTCCTGGAGCGCGCTGGCGCTGGGCGCCGCGGGCGCGCCCGAGCCAACGGCGCCGGTTTGGGCTTGGGCGAGGCCGGCCTGGCCGGCCGCGAGGGCCAGGCCGAAACCAGCGAGGTGCAGGTCTTTTTGCATGGAGTTCGGAGCGATGTGGGGGGCCGGGGCCGGCCGTCGGCGGCAGGCGGCAGCCTAGGCCGATCTGACCGCCGGGCAGCGCGTCGGGGGGCGCCGGATTCCCCCGGGGGGGATCAACGCGCCGTCCGGCGGCTCGGGCCAGACCCGCCGGCCGGCCGCGCTGTTCATCCAATCTTCACGGGCCCTTGCCGTGGCCCGGCCGCAGCGCGGCCTACCATGCGCCGCCTACCCCCCCCGGACTCGCGCTCGCGCGCCCCGAACGCTCCCGTGTCACCCAGCCTGATCCTTGCCCTCGGCCTGGCCCTGGGCCTGACCCAGAGCCAAGCGCCCGCGCCGCAGGGCGGGCCAGCGGGCGACGGCCCGGTCGATCAGCGCTTCCCCGTGTACCAGCCGGCGCGCGCCGTCTCGGGGGAGATCAAGACCGTCGGCTCGGACACGATGAACAACCTCTTCACCCTGTGGGGGGAGGATTTCCGCGCGGTCTATCCGAACGTCAAGAT
>JBIKLM010000062.1:0-13697 GCA_044359835.1 Planctomycetota bacterium | reverse complement strand
CCGCGCAATGAGACGCTGAGTTTCAGCTCTCGAGCCGCCAGCCGTCGCTGCCGAATTCGCTCAGCACGGCCCGCGGGGCCACGGAGACCGCGCTGAGGTAATCAGCCAGATCGTCCCCGGCGTCGAGTTCGACCTCGAAGCCCGCCTCCAGGGCGAGCGCCTCCAGCACGCGGCGATGGGCATCGTGCACGCCGATGGTGACGCGCTCGACCGACCAATCGCGCAGGAGCTCCAAGACCGCCCGCGCTTGCTCCGGGGCGATCGCGGCCACGACGCTCAGGAAGGCGATCGGAGCGACGCGGCCGGAGCCGGGGAATTCCTCCAGCAAGCGCTGGAATCCGGCTCGCCCAAGGGTGTCGGGAGCCAAGCTGAATTGGATCCGGTCCGCCGGGAATCCCGACTGGCGCAGGGCATGCAGGGTGCGCGAGAGCAGCGCACCGCCTTCGGCCAGACACAGGCGCAGCCCCTTGTTGCACTGGGCGAAGCTGCCCAGGATCTCCTCGAGCACCAGCGGGCGTTGTTTGCTGCGCCGGCGCGTGACGATCAGCTCGCCCGCGCTGGAGCGCTCGAGGGGCAGCTCGGCCCACTGCAGCGGCGAGCCCAGGAAGTGTCCCAGGCCAGCCAGGTCCTCGAGTCCGCGCCAGATCACCTGGGGGGCTTCGGCGGAGCCGCGCCGCGCCGCCTGGGGCAGCAGGGCCCGGGCCAAGCCCTGGGTCTCGACCAGCAGCAGGTCGGGCCGGGCCAGCTCGGCGCGGATGGCCTGCAGGTCCTCGGCCCGGTCGTCGACCACGGCCACGACGCGGAACCCGCGGCGTTGGAAATGGCGCACGCCCTCGACCTTGGCGCCGCTGCGCGCGCCGCCGGTGGAACCGCCGGCGGGCGATCCGCCGCCGGTGTAGAGCAGGTCCTCGGGGAAGCGCAAGCCGTAGGCGGCGCCCAGGGTCGAGAGGGCTTGGAGCGTCTCCTCGCGCCGTTCGTCCCCGCGTTCGGTGTTGAAGGCCACATGCACCTGCGGCTGGCTCTGGAACCAGCGCAGGATCTCGAGCATGCCCAGGAACGGCTGGTGGGCCCCGATCACCGCGCGCGGCGACCAGCCCAGGCGCTCCGCGCGCGCCAGCAGCTCGCGCCGCAGGTGGTGAGGTACCTGGCGCGCTTCGAACAGGCGGCGCAGCGGCGCCTCCTCCAGGCGCACCTCGTCGATGCCCAGGCCGGCGAAGTGCGAGGAGCCGTGCTCCTGGTCGAATCGCTCGAGCAGGTCGATCAGGCCGGCGCGGAAGTCGAGCAAAGTGCCATCGATGTCGAACAGCACCAGCAGCTCGTCGCTGGGGTGATCGAGGCGGGCTTGCTCGACGTGGCGGAACAGCGCCCGCAGCCAGGGGCCGGCGGGCAGGTCGGGCTCCGCCAGGACCGGCGTCAGAGCCGCGGTCGACGGGCGGGCAGCGGAAGGGTTCGGGCCGCCGAGGCGGTCGCCGAGTGCGGATCCAAGGAGGCTCAAGATGTGGGCTCGGCCCCGCCTTGAGGGCGGCGGGGTCGCTCGGGTCTGGAGGGGGCGGGTCGGGCCTCCTCGAATCGGAAGGGCTGCGCCGAGCCGGCCCGGCCCCGTAGGCGGGGCGGGAGGTCTTCGGGACCCGGACTGTGCGGGGCCCTCTCGGCACGCGCCGGGGTGAGAAATTCGGGCTCCCCGGGGCCTGTACGGCTCGGCGAGGAGCAAGCGGGCGCGCGCCGGATGGACCTGGCGAAGGGCGCAAACCGCGACCTGACACCGCTTTGTAGTCGCTGATCGACGCGAGTCGACGTTTGGCTGGAGAAAACCCGCGCTGCTCCGGCCCATTTCAGGCACACAGCATCGCGGGGCTGCCCGAGCGTCGTTCCCGTGGGCTGGCTGCCCCACGGCGGCCCGCAGGCGAGCGCTGACCGCCCAGGCGAGGCCCCGGGCGCCCGGGCTCGGCCAGGTCCGTCGGCACCCGCTGGATTCCGCCCCCGGCGCCCAGGTTTCGGTGGCTGCCGAGGGGCCCGCCAGGGTGGATGCGGGGATCGGGAGCCAGCTCCCCCGCGCGCCGCCGGGCGCCGCGCGCCGTACGGCGCTGGCTGCGGGCTCCCCTTTGCTGGGCCAAGGTCCCACAATCCCAGGCCGCGCGGCTCCCGCGCTCCCCCATGGACCTGGCCCAACTGCGACGCGACTACAGCCTGCACGGCCTGTCCGAGCACGAGCTGTCTCCGGACCCCCTTTCGATGTTCGCGCGCTGGCTTGCGCAGGCGGTCGAAGCCGGCCTGCCGGAGCCCAACGCGATGACCTTGGCGACCGTGAATGCCGCCGGGCAGCCGCGCGCGCGCATCGTGCTGCTCAAGGCCCTCGATGCCCGCGGGCTGACCTGGTTCAGCTCCTACGACAGCGACAAGGGCCGCGAGCTGGCCGCCGCCCCGCGCGCGGGGCTGCTGTTTTTTTGGGCCGAACTGGAGCGCCAGGTGCGCATCGAAGGGCGGGTCAGCCGGCTTTCGGAAGCGGAATCCGACGCCTATTTCGCCAGCCGCCCGCGCGACAGCCGGCTGGCGGCCTGGGCTTCGCCCCAGTCGCGCCTGCTGGCTTCCCGCGCCCAGCTCGAAGCCCGCCTGGAGGAGGTGCAGCAGCGCTTCCCCGCCGATGCCGAAGTGCCGCGTCCGCCCACCTGGGGCGGCTTCCTGCTGGCGCCCGAGCGTTTCGAATTCTGGCAAGGTCGTCCGGCCCGGCTGCACGATCGCCTGGTCTATCGGCCCGCCGAAGCCGGCCACTGGCGCATCGAGCGCCTGGGCCCATGAGCGCTGGCCGCCCGGGTGGCCCCCGATGAGCTGGCGCCAACGCCTGTCCCTGTGGATCGGCTGGGCAGCGGACATCCGCGTCCCGCGCCCCCTGCGGCCGCTGGTCTACGGCCTGTTCGAGCGGCTGTCCGGGGCCGATCTGTCCGAGGGACAGCTGCCGGCCCGCGAGTATCCCTCGGTCGGGGCCCTGTTCGTGCGCCGGCTGCGGCCGGGGGCCCGGCCGATCTGCCCGCCCCCCGGGCTGCCCTGCCCCGCGGACGGCCGCCTGCAGGCCCTGGCCCAGGTCGCGGCCGACGGGCGCTTCGAGGCCAAGGGGCAGCGCTTCACGCGCGCCGAGTTGCTCGGCCCCGCCGACCGATGGCTGCCCGAGGGCGCCCTGCTGGCCTTGACCGTGTACCTCTCCCCGCGCGACTACCATCGCGTGCATTGCCCGCTGGCGGCGCGCCTGATCGGCGCCTGGACGCTGCCCGGCGAGCGCTTCAGCGTGTCCCCGGCGGCGGTCGAGCGCCGGCCCCGGATCCATGCGGAGAACGAGCGGGTCGTGCTGCTGCTGGAGGCCCCGGAGGGGCGCTTCGCCCTGGTGCTCGTGGGAGCGCTCAACGTGGGCCGCATCCGCGTGCTCGGGCTGCCGGCGGGACACCAGGGCCCGCTCGAAAAACCGCTGGCTTTCGAGCGCGGGGGCGAGCTCGGTCGCTTCGAGCTGGGCTCGACCGCGATCCTGCTGTGGCCCAGCGGCAATCCGCGCCGGCTCGTGCCCTCGCCGTCCCTGGCGCCGGACCAGCCCCTGCGCCTGGGCCAGCCCTGGGCCGAACTGGCCTAGCCGCGAGCTCGGGCGCGCTCAGCCGCCGGCCGATCAGGGCTTCTCGATCGTCGCGGCGCGCAGGGTCTCGTTGACGAAACGCTGGAAGCGCCGCGTGCGGTAGTTGTCGAGCACGGTCGGCAACACGTCCTCGAGCTCGTTCTCGAGGCGTCCGACGCTGGCGCCCTCGAGCTGCACGACCACATAGCCCTTGGGCGTGCGCCAAGGCTTGCTGACCTGGCCCGGCACCAGGTGGGCGACCGCTCCGGCGGCCAGGGTCGTGGCGCGCAGCAGCGAGCGATAGATCGACTCGTCCAGGGAGGCGCTGAATTCGTTGGCCGAGAGGGCCACCTGGGTGCCGTACAGCCGCTGGAATTCCTGGCTGCTCTTTTCGCCCTGGCTCTTGGCCAGCCCCTCGGACAACCGGCGGATCTGCGCCTCCTGCAGGGCTGCGAAGCTCTCGCCCTGCTGCACGCGGCTGCACAGCGATTCGGCCTCGGCGCGGGCGCGCTCCCAGTCGGCGGGCGCCCAGGGCGTGGCCAGGTCGTAGGGCGGGAACAGCGCCACGCGCAGCTGGGGTTGCCAGCCCTCGATGAAGAAGCGGTTGCGCTCGAAATAGCCCTCGAGGTTGTCCAGATCGTCCCAGCCCTCGGGCTCGCCGGACATCAGGCTGTTCACCATCCGCGTGACCGTGCGATAGGCGCGCAGGCTGGGGAAGCCCTCCATGCTGCAGCGCACGAAGATCATCGGCAGGGCGGTCAGCTTGCTCTCGGCATATTCGTTCACGAAGACGGCCCAGGCCGCCTCCGGACTCTGCAGCAGCCCCTGCTCCTCGAGACGGGCCTGGAGCAGCTTGTACCACAGGCAATCGGCCAGGGCCGCTTCGAGCGTCGAGCGGCCGAGGCTCGGCCCGAGCAGCGCGTACAGCTCTTCGGTCGGCAGGCTGACCACCTCCCCTGCCCAGGTCCAAGGCGGCGGCATGGGCGCGGCCGGCAGGGGTCCCATGGCCAGCGCGGCGGCCGCGCCTTCGGGGAGCGGGTGATCGGGGGCAGTCCACAGGCGGTAGGCCAGCTCGTCGTGCCAGACATTGGTCTGGAACATGGCGAAGCCCTCCGTCGAGCCGACCAGCTTGGCGGCCAGAGTGCGATCGATGGGCCGCCCCTCGCTGCGCGCGGCGCTCCATTCCTGCCAGGCCTCCTGCAGCACGGCCAACAGCTGATCGGCGGCCTTGCGGGGCTCGCCCTCCGGCAGGTTGTCCTGGAACAGCTGCGGCATGCCGGCCACCCCCTTGCCGGAGATGCCATAGGCCAAGCTGGCTTCCTGGCTCCAGCGCTGCAGCGCGTCCGAAGCGGCGATGGGCAGGCCGGAGGCCACGGCCCAGGCGGAGCGCAGCTCGTCGACGCTGCGGCCGGCGCGCTCGGCCTTGACTTCGAGCACCAGCTGCCACTCGGCGTCCGTGAAGGCCGGATCCTGACCCTGCTGGCGCGCGTACCAAAGCGCCAATTCGCGGCCGGCGCGGGAGTCGAGCAGCGCGCGACCGACGTCGCCCAGCAGGCTGGCGCGGAACTCCTCACGCGTCAGCGGAACGCCGTTGGCGCTCAGCAGGATCGGGGCTTCGAAGTCGACCCACGACAGGTCGAACTGCCAGGCATCGTCGAGGGCCACGACGTTGCTGGTGTCCATGGCCGCGCGCCAGTCGAAGTTCTTGCGCTGCTCCTCCTTGGCCGCGAGGTCCGCGGGCAGCTTGACCGTGCCCTGCTTGGGCCCGCTCTTGGCGGCGCCCTCGGGCTTGGCCTTCGGGGCCTGGTCGGCCGGCTTGGCGGGCTGCGTGCGTCCGGCTGCGCTGGGCGGGACCCCGGCGTTGGCCGAGGGGGCCGTGGGAGCGCCCGGCGAGGCGCCCTTGGACGGGGCCAGCTTGCGGGTCACCACGAAACCGAGCGCGGCCATGGCCGTCACGAACACCACCAAGAGGATCTGCTTCATCGCGGGGGGGCGGGGTAGGGCCTCAGAAGGTAACGCCCAGGGGCGTCGGCCGCGGCCGCTCTACGGCGCGGGGCTCCCGGGCGCGAGTTCGAGCCACGCCCCCAGGCACGTACCATGCCGCCCGGTGAGCGACTCCCCGCCCCTGCCCCGTTCCCTGGTCGAACTGACCGTCCTGGCCGTGCTGGGGCGCTTCGAGGCCCTGCGGGCCTGGCGCCGAGGCCTGACGGAGCAGCCCGGAGTGGCGCACCGCGAGGCGCTGCTGCAGGTGCACCTGTTCGCCGGCTTCCCGCGCTTGGTGGAGGCCTTCGGGGTGCTGGAGGAGTGCGGCGGCCTCGGTCCGGCCGGCCCCGGAGAGCGCCTGGGCTGGGCCCCCGATCGGGTGCGGGGACGCGAGTTCTTCGAGCGCATCTACGCCGCGCAGAGCGCCGCGGTCGCCGGGGCCCTGGAGCGCTTCCATCCGGAGCTGGCCGAGTGGATCCTGGGGCATGCCTACGGCCGGGTGCTGACCCGCCCAGGCCTGGCCGAGAAGCAGCGCGAGCTGCTGGCCGTGGCGGCCCTGATCGCGACCGATCAGGAGCGGCAGCTGGCCAGCCATGTGCGCGGGGCGGCGCGCCTGGGCGCGGGCCGCGCGGAGTTCGAGGCCCTGCTGGGCTGGCTCGGCGAGCTGCTGGACGCGGAGCAGGTCGAGCGCGCGCGGCGCGTGGTCGAGCGCTTCGGACCTGGCCTGTGAGCCGCGCAGCGCCGGGGGCTCGCGCCCTGGCCGGGGCCGCCCCCCGGCCAGAACGCGAGCCGCCGGCGGGCCGTGGGACGGGAGCCGAGCCCCCGAGGCCAGCGCGGCGACCCGCCGGGGGTCATTCGCCGAGGGCGGCCAGGCGCGCCTCGAGGGCCGGGCGCAACAAGCCGACCCGGGCATCGCCGCTGTAGCGCTCGAGCAGCAGGCGCAGCAGGGCGCGGGCCCCCGGGCGATCGTGGCGCTCGAGGGCCTCCGGCTGGCTGGCGTCCCCCAGCCAGAGCAGCGCGCGCTCCGCGCCCGGGTCGGCCCAGGGGGTGCCCGCGAGCAGACCTTCGGACAGCCGGGCCCGCAGGGGCGAGGTCGAGGCGCCCGCCCGCGAGAGGGCCTCGGCGGCGGCCGGCCGGCGGCCCTCGCGCAGCAGCAGCAGCCCGGCGCCCAGCTCGAGTTCCGCCCGGTTCGAGCTGCGGCCCGCCCGCGCCAGCCGCACCAGGTCCTCGGCGTCCAGGCGCTCGAACGACAGCGGATACACCTGGCCGTTGTCGACGCGCAGCTGGAAGCCGTCCAGGCGCGGGTCGGCGCCGGCCGCCAGGATGCCCTCGAGCGGCACGCCTCCGGCGCCGAAGGGCACGACCCACTGGCCGCGCTGGCCCAGGGAAGCCCGCAGGCCCTCTTCGGCGGCCGCCAGCAGGGCCTCGGTGGCCTCGAGCTCCCCGAGCGCGGCCCCGAGCAGCGCGCGCAGCAGAGCCAATTCTTGGCGTTCCGGCGCGAGGCTGCGCGCGCCGTCCGCTTCGGCCGAAGCCGCCGACAGATCGCGCTCGCGGGCCGACAGGCGCCGCTCGAAGTCGCGCAGCTCCGCGCTGGCGACCAGCGGCCGCCGCACCGCCAACCAAGCGGGCGCCAGGCAATCGACGCGCAGCGCCAGGCCCTCGCGTGCCCGCGCCGCCACGCCCGCGGCGAATCCGGCGGCCAGTTCGGCCCGCGCCGCCTGGCGCGCCTGCTCCAAACGGCGCCGCCCCTGGCGCGGCAGCTCGCCCGGCGCGATGCCGGCGGCCGCTTGGGCCGACTCGAGTCGCGCCTCCAGGTCCCGCAGGCGCTCGGCATAGGCGCTGTCCAGGTCGAGCCCGGAGAGCGTTTCTTCGGAGGCTCGCTCCACGCCCGCCAGCAGCTGCTCCTGGGCTTCGAGCCAGGCGGCGAAGCGCGAGTTCCACAGCCGCCGGGCGCGGTTCTCGACCTCCTGCACCGCGGCCATCTGCAGCGCCTCCGGCCAGCGGGACGGGTCGAGCCCCGCTTCGCGCAGCCACTGCTGCGGCTCGAGCTCGAGGCGCGCCAGGGCGCTGTCCCAACGGCCGGAGTCCCACAGGCTTTGCGCTTCCGGCTCGACCAGCGCCTCGAAGCGGTGCAGCAAGGCCGCCTGCGCCCCGGCCCGGGCCCGCTCCTCGGCCTGGGCCAAGCGCTGTTCGAGGTCGGCCCACCAGCCGGCCAGCTCGGCCTCGCGCGCCGCCGGCAGCGCCGCGCGGTCGAGGCCGGTCAGCGCCCGCAGCCGCTCCTCGGGGCCCAGGGCGAGCTGGGCCGCGGCGGCCCGCAGATCCCCGGATCCGAGCGCGGTTTCGAAGCTCAGCTGCTGCTCCTGGCGCAGGCGCGCCAGGGCGTCGCGCAGCAGGCCGCCCAGCTCCTCGCGCGCCTCCCACCAGGACTGGCCCGCTGCGCTGGGCACGGCGCTGCGCAGGGCCTCCAATTCCGACAGGGCCGGGCCCAATTCGCCGGGCGCGTTGCGCGCGCGGGCCAAGAGCGGCTCGAGCGGCGCAAAGGTCGACTGGGAAGCGGCCGGCGCCGGCTGCGAGGGCGCTTGGCCGGGGCGTTCGAGGAGCGCGCCGGCCAGCAGCGCGCCTGCGACCAGACTGCCCGCCACCAGCAGCGCCAGGCGCGGCGAGCGCCAGGCCGGGCGCGGCGGGGCCGCCAGGGGCTCGAGCTCGCCGCGGCGCACCCGCGGCGCGCGGCGCTCGCGCAGCAGCTCGAGGTCAGCGATCAGCTCGCGGGCCGTGCGATAGCGCTGCTCGGTGGAGCGCGTCAGGCATTTGCGCAGCACCAGCACGAAGCCCGGGGAGAGGTCCGGAGCCAGGGAGCGCGGATCGGGCACGCGCGCGTGCAGGACCGCCGCCAAGACCTCGGCCAAGCTCGGGCCCACGAAGGGCGGACGCCCGCAGACCGCGTGGAACAGGGTCGCCCCCAGGGCCCACAGATCGCTCTGCGTGCTCACGTCGGTCGGATCGCGGGCCTGCTCGGGGCTGACGTAGTGCGGCGTGCCGAGCAGCGCCCCTTCGCCGGTGATGCCCGGGTCGGCCTCCGCGAAGGCCAGACCCAGGTCGGCGAGCCGCGGCCGCCCGAGGCGACCGCCGCGGTTGTCGCCGCCCTCGAGCAGGATGTTCGCAGGCTTGATGTCGCGATGCACGACCCCGTGCTCGGCCAGGTGCTCCACGGCCTCGGCCAGGGGTAGGAACAGGCGCAGCGCCTCGCGCTCGCTGAGCGGGCCGCCGCTGCGCAGTCGTTCGGACAGGCTCTGCCCCTCCACGAGCTCCATGGCGAACCACCAGCGTCCCTCGCTCTGGCCCATGTCGATGGCGCCGACGATGCCGGGGTGCTTGAGCCGCGCCAGGGTGCGCGCCTCGCGCACCAGCCGGCGCACGATGCGCGCGTTGCCGGAGTGTTCGGCGTGCAGCACCTTGATCGCTACCGGCCGGTCGACGGCCTCCTGGATGGCGCGATAGACCGTGCCGGTCGCACCGGCCCCGATCGCGCCCTCGATGCGATACCCGGCGATGCGCGGCCAGGTCGCCAGGGGCTGCGGCCCGCGCCGCGGGCCACTCCCGGCGGGCTCGTCCAGTGTCGATTCGAGCTCCATGGCGCGCTGCCTGCCAGTCTAAGCGACCCTCCGGCCGCCCGAGCGGTCGCGGCCCTGTCCCCGCCCCGGCCGCAGCAGCTCCGCGGCTGCGGGCGCGATCCGGTCAGGGGCCGCGAGGACGGGCGCTGCGCGCTGTGATCTGGCTTGGACCGGCGCGGCCGATGTCTCCGGGTCGGGCCGAGCGCGCCCCGGAGGGTTTGGCGAGGCCCGGGAGGTCCCGGCCCGCCGGCGAGCGGGTGCCCGTGGGGCCTCCGCGTGGAGCAGCAGGCCGTTCGCTAACGGTCGCCTGCCTGCGCAGGGCGCCATCCGCCGAGGGCCCCGAAGGGCCGGGCTCCGCGAGGGCCGGCAAGCCGATGGCGCCTGCGCTTGTTCAGTCCTCCAGTGCCGCCTCGGGATCGCCCGGCGCGGGGCTGGGCAGGCCCGCGTACTTGTCGAGCTTGCGCTGCAGGGCGAAACGCGAAAGGCCCAGTTCGGCGGCCGCGCGGCTCTTGTTGCCGCCGTGGCGCTCGAGGGCGGCCAGGATCGAGCGGTGCTCGAACTCGGCCACGCGCGTGCGCAGGTCCCCGGCCACCTCGCCGAAGGCTTGGGCCTGGGCCTGGGCGCGCTCGGCGCGCTCGAACAGGCGCGGCGAGAGGTCCGCCAGGCGCACCTGCTCCCCGGCGACGACCGCCAGTCGGCGCAGCTCGTTCTCGAGCTCGCGCACATTGCCCGGCCAGGGATATTCGGCCAGCGCCACGAGCACCTCGTGGGGCAGGCGCGGCGCCGGCCGGCCGAGCTCCTCGGCGATGCGCCGCTGCAGGGCGCGGCACAGGATCGGCACGTCCTCGCGGCGCTCGCGCAACGGCGGCAGGCGCAGGCTCAGCACGTTGATGCGATAGAACAGGTCCTGGCGGAACTCGCCGGCCGCCACCAGGCGCTCGAGGTCCCGGTGGCTGGCGGTCAGGAGCCGCACGTCGACCTTTTCGACCTGATCGGAGCCCAGGGGCCGCACCTCACCCTCCTGCAGGACGCGCAGCAGCTTCTTCTGCATCTCGGCGGACATGTCGCCGATCTCGTCCAGGAACAACGTGCCGCCATGGGCCTGGGCCAGCAGGCCCTTCTTGGCCCGATCCGCTCCGGTGAAGGCCCCGCGCGCGTGGCCGAACAGCTCCGATTCGAGCAGGCTGTCCGGCAGGGCGGCGCAATTCTCGCTGATGAAGGGGCCGCGGGCGCGCAGGCCGTGGCGATGGATCGCGCGCGCCACCAGCTCCTTGCCGGTGCCGCTCTCGCCCTGGATCTGCACGGGCAGGTCGTTGTCGACGATGCGATCGAGCTGCTCGAAGACCGAACGCATGGCCGCCGAGCGCCCGACCAGCGGGGCGTAGTCCCGGCCCGGCCGCCGAGCGCTCTCCAGCACCGCCAGGGCCGGGGCCGGCTCGCGGCCCGCGAGCAGCTCGGCGACGGCGCGGCCCTGTTCGGCCTCGCCGAGGCGCGCCGAACGGCGCTCGAGGTCCAAGCCGAACAGCCCGGCGAACTCGCTGAGGCGCGCCAATTCGCCCGGGCCGAAGGCGCCGGGCTTGAGGCGATGATCGAGCAACAGCGCGGCCACCACCGGTCCCGCCGGGCGGCCGCCGAGGCGCACGGGCGCGGCCAGGAGCGAGCGCAGGCGCAGGTCCTGCACCGAGCTCGAAGCGGCGAAGCGCGGATCGCTGACGGCGTCCAGGGACAGCACGCAGCGCCCCTGCCCGAACAGCGCCTCGGCCACGCCGGCGGAAAGCCGGGCCTCGGGCAGAGGGATGTCGCTGTGGTCGAACTGGCGGGCGGCGATGCAGCGGCGCTCGGTCTGCCCGGGGCACAGGCCGCCCAGGGAGCCGGCCTCGAGCAGCACGAAGCCGCGCTCGGCCTCGAGGTCGGCGATGGCCCCGTCGAGCAGACCGGCGGCGGCCAGGGCCAGGTCGGCGGCCGAAAGGGCCGCGATGGCGCGGCCGAGCCCGGTCGCCGACTCCGCCGGAGGCCCGTCGAGCAGGGTGCCGGAGCCGGGCAGCTCCGGAAACTCCTCCGCCAGGGTCAGGCGCGCGCCCCCCACCAGCAGCTCGTCCCCGGGCCTCAGCAGCCCCCGCTGGGTGCGCAGGCCGTTCAGCAGCAGGCCGTTGGCGGAGCCCAGGTCGATCACCCAGCAGCCCTCGGGCACGGGCTCGAGGCGGCAATGCAGGCGCGAGATGCGCGGGTCGGGCAGGCACAGCTCGTTCTCCGGGGCGCGCCCCAGGCCGAGGGGCCCGGCGCCGAGCGTGCGCTCGCTGCGCTGGCCTTGGTGTTCGACGATCAGTTTCACGGGATTCGGGTCGCGGCGCGCGGCCGGCCGGCTCGGTCGCAGGCACCCTGGCCGGCGCCCGCGATACCGCGACCCTAGACCCCAAGCGGCGGGGAGTCACCCCCCCAGCGCCCCGGGATCGGGCCCGAAGCGTCCCAGGGCCACCGATCCCGCCCCTCGGGGGTCAGGCGGGCCTCGGTCCGAGCCGATGGAACGGGCACAATGCCCCGCCCCCCCGCGGAACGCCGCCCCCGGCCGACCGCCCCACCCGCCGGGAGCCCCCCATGCCCGAGCCGCGCACCCTGATCGAACACCTCCGCGCCCGCGCCCAGGCCCAGGCCAGCGGCCTGCACGCCCGCTTCGTCCACCCCGACGGGCGCGTCGAGGAGCAGACCTACGGCCAGCTCGAGCGGCGCACCCGCCAGTACGCCCGCTTCCTGGCGGACGCCGGGGCCCAGCGGGGCCAGGTGGTGCTGATCGTGCTGCAGCACTCGATCGACCTGATGCCGGCCTTCTACGGGGCCATGTGGCTGGGCGCGATCCCGGCCTTCCTGCCCTTCCCGACCGGCCGCCTGCACATCGGCAAGTACTACTCCGACATGCGCGCGCTGGTCGAGCGCACCCGCCCGCACTCGATCCTGACCTACGGGGAACTGGCGCAGGAACTCGAGACCTGCTTCCAAGGCGAGCCGCACGTGCCCAAGCTGCTGCTGCACGAGCGCCTGGGCCCGGACGCGCCGCTGCACGGCGACCCGGTCCGCGCCGATCCGGAGGAGGTCAGCTGCATCCAGTACTCCTCGGGCAGCACCGGCCTGCAAAAGGGTGCCGCGCTCTCGCACCGAGCGATCCTCAACGAATGCCGCGGCGTGGGCGAGTTCTTCGGCATGTCCGCCAAGGACGTGTTCGTGACCTGGGTGCCGCTCTACCACGACTGGGGCCTGGTCTGCAACGCGATCCACCCGCTGGTCCTGGGGGCGCCCTTCGTGCTGCTCTCGCCGGTGCACTGGGTGGCCCGGCCGGCGATCGTTCTCGAGGCGATCACCAAGTACAAGGCCACGGTCTATTGGCAGCCGAACTTCGCCTTCAACTTCATGACCAAGCGGGTCAAGGAGGAGGAGCTGGCCGGCGTGGACCTGTCGTCCCTGCGGCTGCTCGGCAACGGCGCCGAGCCGTGCCTCTACGACAGCCATGAAATGTTCGCCCAACGCTTCGCCAAGGTGGGCTTCAAGCGCGAGGCCCTCGGCATCGTCTACGGCATGGCCGAGGTGGTCAACTCGGTGATCGGCGCGGGCAACCGCGAGCCGATCCGTGTCGACGTGATCGACCGCGTCCAGCTGCAGGAGCAGGGCCGGGCGGAGCCCTGCCACCCGCGCGACGAGAACGCGCTGCGCATGCTGGGCGTGGGCCGCGGGTTCGTCGGCACGAGCTTCAAGATCATCGACGACGATCGCCGCGAGCTGCCCGACCGGACCGTCGGCGAGATCGCGATCCTGTCGGAATGCCTGTTCAACGGCTACTTCAACAACCCGGAGGTCACCGCCCAGAAGCTCGACCAGGGCTGGTACATCTCCGGCGACCTAGGCTACCGCGCCGACGGGATCCTGTACGTCACCGGCCGCAAGAGCGACCTGATCATCATCGGCGGCGAGAACTTCTACCCGCAGGACATCGAGTACATGGTCTCCGAGCACGCCCAGGTGGTGGCCGGGCGCGTGGCCGCGATCGGCGTCGAGGACCAGGAGCTCGGCACCCAGAAGCTGGTCGTGATCGCGGAGTCGAAGTCCGAGGATCCCGAGGTCCACAAGGACATCAAGCGCTTCATCCGGCGCGAGCTGGCCTCGCGCCTCAACCTGAACTGCGACCGGATCGTGATCGCGCCGCACAAGTGGCTCTACAAGACCTCGAGCGGCAAGATCGCCCGCATCCCGAACCTGAGGCGCCTGCACGAGATCGACCCCGGCGCGCCGCAGTACCAAGGCAAACCATGAGCGCAGCGATCGACCGCGAGCCCCTGCGGGCCCACTTCATCCACAAGATCGGCGGCGACCGCGAGCTCCTGCCCAAGGACCACGAGTCGCTGGTCGACGAGGGCATCCTGGACTCCTTCGGGCTGGCGGAGCTGGGCGCGCTGATCTCCTCCGCCTACGGCGTGAACGTGCCCGACGAGGATCTCTCGCTCAAGAACTTCGAGTCGATC
>JBIKLM010000419.1:0-3904 GCA_044359835.1 Planctomycetota bacterium | reverse complement strand
TGGGGCTGCGCGTGGTGGCACCGGCGCTGGCGTGGCTGGCGGAGCGCGGCGCGCGTCTGTCGCGCGCCAAGGGCGCCCGCGAGCGGCTGGAGCGCATCGGCGCCGATTTCGGCAGCTTGGCGCAGCCGCTCCTGACCGAGCTGGTCGCGGCGCACCCGGACGAGCCCGCCCTGCGCTGGCTGCTGGCGGGGGCGCGCCGTTGACCGCGCCCTCCCGGCCGCCCTGGAGCCAGATCCAGGCGCGCCTCAGCGAGCTGGGTTTCGCGCCCGCCAAGCAGCGCGGCCAGAACTTCCTGGTCGACGAAGGCGACGTGCGCGCCATCGCCGCCTGGGCCGATCCCGAGCCCGGCGAAACCGTGCTCGAGGTCGGCGTGGGCCTCGGTTTCCTGACCCGTCACCTGGTGGCGGCGGGAGCGCAGGTCCTGGGGGTCGAGATCGATGCCCGGCTGATCGGGCTGGCGCGCAGCTTGTTCCCGGAGCTCGGGGCGGTGCGCTTCATCGAGTGCGATGCGCTGTCCGGCAAGCACGCCCTGGCAGCCGAGCTGCTCGAGCAGCTGCCGCGCCAGGGCCCCTGGATGGTGTGCGCCAACCTGCCCTACAACATCGCCTCGCCGCTGCTGGCCCTGCTCAGCGATCTCGAGCCGCCGCCGCGGGCCATGACCGTGCTGGTGCAGGCCGAGGTCGCCGAGCGCTTGGCGGCGGCGCCGGGGGAGCCCGCCTGGGGCGCCTTGGGGGCGCGGCTGTCGGCGACCTACCGGGCGCGCATCGTGCGCCGGGTGCCGGCGGCGCACTTCCGGCCGCGGCCGCGCGTCGAAAGCGCGGTGGTGCGCCTCGAGGCGCGGAACCCGGGTGCCGCTTCGCCCGGGCCCGAATTCGGGCGCCTGCTGGCGGCCCTGTTCTCGCAGCGGCGCAAGACCCTCAAGCACCCGCTGGCCGCCCATCTGGCGGGCCGCGTGCCCGCGGGCGAGGAGCGCGGCCGCGCCTTGGAGCTGCTGGCCGAGGCCGGCATCGATGCGGACCAGCGCGTCGAGACCGTGCCGGTGGAGAGTCTGCTGGCCCTGTGCCGCGCCCTGCCGGCGGGGCCGGCGCGCTAGCGCGGCCCGCCCGCGCCCCGGCTCCCGCCCTTTCGAGCCGCCTGCGGCCGGGTCCCCGGGGCCTCGGCTGATAGACTGCACGCGATCCAGGGGACCGATGCTCGATCCGGAATATCGCCGCTTCGTGGAGCGGGTCAAACAAGCGGCCTCGATCGAGGATGTGGTCATGGCGCGGGTGCCCGGCATGCGCCAGGCCGGAGCGCTCTACAAGGCCTGCTGCCCGTTCCACGACGAGCGCACGCCCTCCTTCGTGGTCACGCCCGCGCGCGGCACCTGGCATTGTTTCGGGGCCTGCGGCGAAGGCGGCGACGTGATCCGTTTTCTCGAAAAGCTCGACGGGCTCACCTTTCGGGAGGCGGTCGAGGAGCTGGCGCGCCAGAACGGCATCGAAATCCCGCGCTCTTCGCGGGCCGCGCGCCAACAGAGCGCGCGCGAGCTGGCCGCCCTGGAGGCGCTCGAGCGCGCCCAGCGCCTCTATCAGCGCAAGCTGAAGAGCCCCCAGGCGGCCGAGGCCCAGCGTTATCTGGCGGGGCGCGACCTGCGCCCCGAGACGCTCGAGGTCTTCGGGGTCGGTTTCGCGCCCGGCGGCAACGTGCTGGTCGGCGCGGCCCGCGAGGCGGGTTTCTCCGAGCAGCCCCTGCTCGACGCGGGCCTCGCCCGCCGGCGCGACGACGGGCGCCTGCAGGACTTCTTCTACGCCCGCATCACGATCCCGATCCGCGACAGCGACGGGCGCACGCTCGGTTTCGGCGCGCGTCTCCTGCCCGGCGTCGAAGGACCCAAATACGTCAATTCGCCGGATTCCCCCCTGTTCCACAAGGGCCGTTTGATCTTCGGCCTGGACCAGGCCCGCGAGGCCGTGCGGCGCGAGAAGCGCATCCTCCTGATGGAGGGCTACACCGACGTGATGGCCTGCCATCAGGTCGGCCTGCGCACCGCGGTGGCCGTGCTCGGCACCGCCACCACCGACGAGCACGGCAAGCTGGTGCGGCGCAGCGGCGCCAAGCAGGCCACGCTGGTCTTCGACGGCGATGCCGCCGGCCGCAAGGCCGTGTATCGGGCGCTGCAGGGCCTGGTCGCCATCGAAGGCCTGCGCATCGACGTGGCCTTGCCGCCCGAAGGGCTCGATCCGGCGGACGTCTGCCAGAAGGATCCCGACAGCCTGCGGCGCGCCTTGGAGCGGCCGACGCCCTGGTTCGATTTCCTGCTGGAGGGTGTGGCCGGGCTCGAGCGCGATCAGCGCCCCGCGGCAGTGCGCGAGCTCTTGACGGTGCTGCGCCGGCTGCCGAGCCCGGTCGAGCGCGAGAACCTGATCGCCGCGGCGAGCCAACGCCTCGGGCTCTCCCAGGAGTCGCTGCTGGCCGAGGGCCAACGGCTCGAGCGCAGCGGGCGCGAGCCGCGGGCCGCGGCGCCCGCCGACGAATCGCGGGCCCCGGCGCCGGCCGCCGGAACTGCGCGGCCTGCGCAGGCCCGGCGCAGCGGGGCGCGGGCGCCCGCGGCCGGTCTGCCGCCCGGCCAGCGCGAGGTGCGCGCCTGGGGCGAGCTGCTGGCGGCGCTCTTGCTCGACAACGCGCTGATCGAGGTGCGCCGGAGCGAGGTGCGCCTGGCCTTCGAGGGCCCGGTGTACGAGCCCCTCGGTCCCGCCGGTGCGGCGGGTCAGGGCGGCGACAACAACCGAGGGGCGTTGGCGGGCGAGCCGGGCGGCGAGGCCTTTCCGGGCGATCGGGCGGCCTCGCCAGGCCTCCTCGCCGGCCAGCGCGCCGCGGCGTCGCCCGCGGCTGCCGCCAGGGATGTTGGGCCTGCCGGTGCGGCGGCTTCCAGCGCCCCGTTCTCCGCGGGGGCCGCTTCCGGCGCCGGTTCGGCATCCGCCGGATCCAGCGGGCCGCGAGTCGGCGCGCCGGAAGCGGGCAACCCCGGCGGGGGGGACCGCCTGGGCGCTTCCACGGGGCCCAGCGCGCCCCCGGAGGACCCGGCCCGCCGCCCGCCGCCCCCGGACGCCGAGGGCCGCTGGGGCGCCCCCGACGCGCGCCTGCGGCTGCTGTTCCAGACCCTGCTCGAGCTCTACGACGATGCGGCCTATGCGGACCGTTCGATCGATGCGGGCCTGCTGCTGGGAGCCGTCGAGGATGGGCCCGCCCGGGAGCTGCTGACCCGCTTGGACGCGGCCAACCAATTCGCCGAGAGCCCGCGCGCCTTGGCCGAGCAGGTCCTCGACACCCTGGGCAAGGTCTGGCGGCGGCGGCGCGAAGCGCTGCTGCTGGCGCGTCCTCTGGGCACGCAGGGAGCCGAATCGGAGGAGGATGTGATCCGGCGCCTCAACCAGTTGGTGCTCGAGCGGCGCCAGAGCCTTGGCCGGGACGCGGCGAAGACCGGGGCGGACCGGGACCGGCCCGCGGAGGCCCGCCCGGCGGCGGCGTCCAGGACTGCTCCGGCCACCGCGCCTCCCGCTCCGCTCCCGGAACGCCCGCGGGCCCGTCCCGCTGCGGAATCCCGCGATGCGGGCGCCCGGGGGCCCGCGGCCGCCGAATCGGCCTCCGAAGGGCTCGACTGGGGCGACCTGGGGCCCCTGTGACGGGCTGACGGGCTGAGAGAAATCGACTCGGGCTGCGCCCGAGCAGGCAGACCAGCCCGTCAGATGCCTTTGGGCCGCCATCCGGCGGCCACAGAGGCTGGGACCGTCGCTGCGCGCCGATCTTTTCCCAGCCTCTGACCGGGCTGAGAGAAATCGACTCGGGCTGCGCCCGAGCAGGCAGACCAGCCCGTCAGATGCCTTTGGGCCGCCATCCGGCGGCCACAGAGGCTGGGACCGTC
>JBIKLM010000004.1:0-39968 GCA_044359835.1 Planctomycetota bacterium | reverse complement strand
CTCCGGCGGGCGCAGAGGCTGGAATCGGCGCACCACGGCGATTCCAGCCTCCGATCGTCAGGGAGCGCCTCGGAGCGAGCCGAGCCCCGACGATCCAGCTCAAGGCCAGCGGATCACTGGCAGGGCACGAGTTCCAGGCCGTTCGAGAAGGCGAAGCCCTGGGGCTGAGCCGCGTCGAGGGCCACGGACTGGAAGCGGAACGGGATGCCGGTCAAGGGGATCGAGTTGGGGACGGGCAAGGTCCAGGAGGCGCTGCCGGAGGTGCTGGTCAGGGTCTGGAGCAGCACGAGGCTGGCGGGGTCGATCAGCAGCAGGCCGTCGGCGAAGGGCAGCGCGGCGCGCTCCGTGGCCAGGGCGGTGAAGACGGGGCCGTCGGGGGCGCCGCTGGTCTGAACGGTCAGCTGGGTACCGATCTGGCCGCTGCCCTGGGCGGAGAGGGTCAAGGTGTGGGCCGGCGGGGTCGGGCCGTAGGGGCTCGCGCCGCAGGGCAACAGCGGGATGAAACGCTGGCCGGTGGTGGAGCTGTTGCCGGCGACGTCGGTGAAGGTCAGCTCGTAGACCAGGCGCGTGCCCTGGCTCTGGGCGGTGTCGGCCAGTTCGAAGCGGTAGATCGAACCCGCCGAGCGCAGCACTTCGGCGCTGCTGGTCGCGCCCTGGGAGAGGCCCACGTCGATGCGATAGCTGCCCGAGCCGGAAACCCAATTGAGGCCGTCGTCGTGGACTTCGTCGCGGATCTGGGCGCGGGCCAGGAAGGGGCCCGCGGGGCTGCCGGCCTGGGGGTCCTGCAGGCGCTGGATCGTCGGCGGGCGGGTGTCCTTGGGGCCGTTGTTGACGAACAGCTTGTTGTCCCAGGAGGCCGGGGAACTCTCGCCTTGGACGGTGATCAGGTCGTAGTCGTCGTCGTTGTCCACGTCGACGATGGCCACGTCGAGGGTCCTGTCGTCGATGTTGGTGATCTGGTTGGTGAGCTGGACGAAGTTCAGCGGGCCGTCGTTGCGCAGCAGCTTCTCGCGCGGGCCCAGGGAGCCGATGATCACGTCCAGGTCCCCGTCCATGTCGTGGTCGATGAACGCGACCTCGTTGTCGTCATCGCCGCCGATCGGCGGGCTCGCGCTGAAGCCCAGGGTCCCCTGGCCGACCAGGTTGTTGCGCATCGCCCCGTCGGAGAAGCCCGAGATGCTCAGGAAGAACAGGTCCATGTCCGTGTCGCCGTCCAGGTCGGCCAGGTCGGACTCGTACACGTTGCCGGAGGTGTTCGGGATCAGGGACGAGGCGTCGCTGAACTGGCCGCTGCCGTCGTTGAGCAGCAGGTGGTGGATGCCGCCCGGCGAATTGCCGCGGTTCGTGCCGTAGATGTCGAGGTCCCAATCGAGATCGATGTCGACCAGGTCCACGTCCAGGTGGCCGATCTTGTTGACCGTGTTGACGGCGGTCAGGTTTTCGTTGAAATTGCCCTGGCCGTCGTTGAGGAACAGGTGCGGCCGGCCCCCGGGCGCGCCGTTGAACACCGGGCCGGTGTCGCCCAGCACGAGGTCCAGGTCGCCGTCGTCGTCGATGTCGCCGAAGGCCGCTCCGGCGGAGGAGAACAGCGTGGTCAATCCGCGCACGGCCCCTTCTTCGTCGAAAAAGCCCGGCTGGCCGGCGCCGCGGTTGATGTACAGGAAGGGCGGGTCGGTGGCGAAACCGTTGCTGAACAGGGCGTCGACCCAGCCGTCGCCGTCCACGTCGGCGGTGTTGACGTTTTTCCCGTGCGAGAGCTTGGTGCCGAGGCGCAGGGTGCTCTCGTCGCGGAAGGTCAGCGGCGCCACCTCGAGGCGGTTCATGATCAGACCCGGGCGGCGCTTGATGCTGGGTGAATAGAGCCCCTCGCCATTGGCGGTGAAGAAGTCCTGGTCGCCGTCCAGGTCCACGTCGGCGGCCTCGACGCCCTCGGTCCAGACGAAGCCACCCGGCAGGGACTGCTGGAATTGGAACTGCTGCGCGGCGGCGGGCAGGGCCAGGGCGGCCAGGGAGAGCACCGAGAGCTGGGGCGAGGGGAAGCGCATGGGAAAGGTCGGGGCAGAACGCGGGGTGATGAAAACTCCTACCACGGCAGCGCACGGCGGGGGTGCCCGAGCGGTGCTCTCCAACGCCGATCGCCGCGGGGTTCCAGCGGATCCTGGCGGCCGGTCCAGGGGGCGCCGGCGGTGGCGGACCCCGGGGGGACCCGGAGGGGCCCGGGCATCAGGAGGGGCCCGCCGGAGGGTCCAGCGGGGCTCTCCTGGCCGGTTCGGGGCCCGCTGGGGGGCTTGGGGGCGGGCGCGGAAGGGCCCCGGGAGCGGCCTGGCCACCCCGGGGTGGGTTGAGAAAGCCGGACCGGGCCGTTTCCGGAGGCGACCGCAGCCCGGTCGGCGACTAGTTCGGGCGATTCTCCCGAAGCTTGGGCGAGGGCCGCGGGGCGCAGCCCGCTGCCAAAAGCGGCCGGTCCGGCGAGAATTCAAAGCATGCAGCTCGATCGCCGACAGTTTGGAGCGCTGCTCGGGGCCATCCTCGCGGCGAGCGGCAAGGGCTGGTCGGCCGCCGGCGAAGCGGCCGATGACGACGGTTCGCCCGGTCCGGAGCGGCTGGCGCGGCAGTGCCTCGATCGGCTGACCTTCGGCGCGCGGCCCGCGGATCTGGCCGAGTTCCAGCGGCTTGGTCTGGAGCGCTGGTTGGAGCGCCAACTCGAACGCCCCGAATCGGACCCGGAGCTCGATCGGCGCCTGCGCGCGGCGCGCCTGCCGATGCGCTACGAGGCCGGCAAAGACGAGCAGGGGCGGCGCTGGAAGGCGGTCGACGAGCTGCGCCCGTACCGCCACCTCGACGACGATCCCGAGGCCCTGCTGCTGCTCGGCGACTACGAACGGCTGGGCGTCGACTACGAGGAGCGCATCCGGCCGGCGCGCGAGGTGCAGGCCGCCAGCCTGATCCGGGCGGTGCACGCCGAGGGCCAGGTGCGCGAGGTGCTGACGCAGTTCTGGCACGAGCACTTTTCGGTGCAATCGACGAAAAGCGAGCGCACCGCGGCCTTTTTCGGCGAATACGACCGCCTCATGCGGCGCCACGCCCTGGGCAATTTCCGGGTGCTGCTCGGCGAGGTGGCGCGCTCGCCCGCGATGCTGCACTTCCTCGACAACGAGTCGTCGAAGGCCAGCCCGGCCAACGAGAATTTCGCCCGCGAGCTGCTCGAGCTGCACACCCTCGGCGCCGAGCATTACGCCAACCAACGCTATGGCCATTGGAGCGAGGTCCCGGGCGCCCGCGCGGGCCTGGCCCAGCTGTACATCGACGAGGACGTCTACGAGGCCGCCCGGGCCCTGACCGGCTGGTCCTTCGGCGACGGGCGCTATCTGCGCGACGGCGACCAGGCGCCGCGCAGCGGGCGCTTCCACTACGTCGATGCCTGGCACGACCCCTACCAGAAGCGCATCCTGGGCGTCGAATTCGCGCCCAACGCCGCGCCCCTGGCGGACGGCGAAAAGCTGCTCGACCTGCTGGCCGCGCATCCGGCCACCGCGCGCCACATCGCCACCAAGCTGGTGCGGCGGCTGCTGGCGGACGAGCCGCCCCCGGAGCTGGTCGCTTCGGTGGCCGGGGTGTTCCTCGAGCAGCGCGAAGCCCCGGACCAGATCGCGCGGGTCGTGCGCCATCTGGCGCTTTCCCCGCATTTCGTGCGCCGTCCGCCCGAAAAGCTCAAACGTCCGTTCGAGTTCCTGGCCTCCCTGTACCGCGGCCTGGGCGCCGAGGTGCGCTCGCCCTCGCTCAGTTTCCACTGGGCGCTGTTCCGCTGCGGCTGGGGCCAGCACGAATGCCGCCCGCCCACCGGACACCCGGACCAAAACCGCCACTGGGCCAACACCAACTACCTGGCCGGCCTGCTGGACCTGTCGCTGCAGGCCTTCGAGCCCTGGTTCGGGGCCAGCGAACACGACCTGCTGCGTGCGCTGCCCGGCGAGGTGCACCGCCTGGACCAGGCGGCGCGCTTTTTCGCTGAAGCCCTGGTGGGCGCGGGCCGCGCCGGCGAGCTGGCCCAGAACGTCAGCGCCCCGTTGGCCGCGGAGATCGGCGCGGAACTCGACCGCGAGGAAGGCCTGCGCGCCTATCAGGTGAAGGCCATGCTGGCTCTGGTGGCCGTTTCCCCCGCTTTCCTGCTGCGCTGAAGGCCTCGACGATGGGAACCAAGCTGCTCGTGACCCTGTTCCTGCGCGGCGGCGCCGACGGGCTCTCGATCGTGGCCCCGAGCCGCGACCAGGACTACATCGCGGGACGGCCCGGGCCCCTGCGGGTCGAGCCCCCGCCGAAGCGCTCGCGGCTCTGGCTGGCGGAGCCCCTGGCGGACGTGGGCTTCTGCTTCCACCCGCGCGCGGCCCCGCTGGCGGAGCTGTACGCCGACGGGCACCTGGCGGTGGTGCACGCCGCCGGGCTGATCGACCCGACGCGCTCGCACTTCGACGCCGAAGAGCGCATGGAGCGCGCCGCCCCCGGGCAGGGCGCGCGCCTGGGCGGCTGGCTGGCGCGCTGGCTGGCCCAGGCAAAACCCGGGGGCTTCCTGCCAGCCTTCGCCATCGGCGATTCGGTGCCGGAGAGCCTGCGCGGCGCGGAGCGCGTGGCGGCGGCGCCGGCGCTCTCGGGGCTGCGCTTGGCCCCAGGGCACGGCTATGCCGCTTCCCTGCGCAGCGCCCTGGGGCGCTCGTTCCCGCCCGGTTTCCCCCTGGCCGGGCCCCTGGACCACGCGCTGACGCTGTCGCGCGAGATCGAAGCGCGGGTGGGGGTCGACGAACACGGCGCGCTGAAGCCCTACACGCCACGCGCGGAGTATCCCCCCGGCAGCAATCTGGCCCAGGCCCTGCAAAGCCTGGTGCAGGCGCTCGAACTCGACCTAGGCCTGCGGGTCGCGACCCTCGACTTCGGCGGCTTCGACACCCACGTCAACCAGGCCGGCAGCCTGCCGCCCCTGATCGAAGAGCTTTCGGCGAGCCTGGCCGCCTTCTGGCAAGACCTGGGCCCGCGCCGCAGCGATGTGACCGTGGTCGTGATGAGCGAGTTCGGACGGCGCCTCAAGGCCAATCAATCTGGCGGCACCGACCACGGCCACGGCAACCTGCTGCTGGTCTTGGGTGCAGCCCTGCGCGGCGGCCGCATGTACGGCCGCTGGCCGACCCTGGACAACGCCGCCCTCGACGCCGGCGCCGACCTCGCCATCACCACCGACTACCGCCACGTGCTCGCCGAGGTCCTGCAGCAGACCCTGGGCTGCCCCGACCCGGCCGGCATCTTTCCCGGCTTCTCGCCGCAACCCCTGGGCCTTTGGTCCTGAGCGCTGAGCAGAGCGGCTCCGAAACAGCGGCGGCTTGCAGCAGCCGGAGCATCCATCGGTTGTCTTGGAACCCGTGCGCGCCTCCAGCGCGTCGAGCTGGACGCGCGTTTGCCATGACGCATCCAGCGTGACCCGCCGAGGCGCTGCGGTGTCAGTGCCGATCGCACCGCGCCGCCAGCCTCCGCTGGATGTGAGACGTAGCACCGTCGCCGAGGGAGCCCAGAGCCAGGAGCGGCGCCTTGCCCGGCAAGCTCCCGATCATCCCGGGAATTCCTGACGATTCCGTTTCCTTCGGTCTGTCAGCCGATCGGGGCGCCCGCTCCACACACGGCGAGGTCGCAGGCCAAAGCCGCCCGCGGGCGCTGCCTTTGGCCGGTACAACCCAGAGCGAGCGAAGCGGGCCTATTGAGGGCGTCCCCAGCCCACGACGTGACTTTGCTGCGAACTCGAAGTGCGGAAAGGCCCTCCGAAGTACCACTGCGGCGCGTGCGCCGGCGTTCCGGGGACGGGGATCATGGAATTGACCCCGAGGTCCATCGAGGTCGCCATCGGCTTCCAAGCCGTACCGTCCCAGCGGACCAGGTTCGAGGACAGCAGCGACCCCATGTGTTTGAAGGCGCCGCCCACGACCAGCTCGACCTTGCCGTCCAGTTCCATGGGCCTGACCAAGGTGACGCGACCATCCGGGGCCCCGGGAAGTGGGTCGAGCCAGCGCTCGCCATCCCAGCGGCCGAGGTGTGCGGTCTGAGCTCCACCCGCAACCGCGAATTCCCCGCCTACATAGAGCACCGGACCTTGCCCGTCGTCGAAGACACACAAATCCCAGATCGCTCCATAAGCCCCATGACCCAACGGATTCCATTGGAATCCGTCCCAAAAGGCGATCGACCGCCAGACCCCATCCGAGATTCCGTTCACATCGTAGCCTCCGGCGTACAGGAAGTCCCGGTCTTGGCCAGGATGCCGGAACGAGGCGAAGCAATAGATGTGGAATCCGGGCTTGTAGCCGAATGCTTGCCAGCCTGAGCTCCCCCAGCGGTACGGTTGAGCATTCGAAACACCCATGTAGAGCTGTTTGCCTTGCCCCAGTCCATCGTCGTGCACGGCCAGCGCTCGCATGATTCCAAGGTTCAACCCCGAGCTGCCAGCGAGGGTCTCCCAGGCCGATCCGTTCCAACGGGCGACATACGGCACGGACTGCGTCCCGATGTTGTTGAACCAACCGGCCGCGTACAAAGCGGGGCCGGTTCCGTCGTCGTAGGACTGGAGTGCGTAGACCCAGCCACCCAACCAATCGCCCAGCGGCTGCGCCTGCCCGTCGACGATCTTGAACACTTGCATCCCCGGCAGCCCCCCCGCGGTCGTGAAGCGACCTGCGGCGAACGTGGCCGGTCCAGTGCCGCTGCCATCGTCGTGATTGGCCAAATCGAGCAACTCCGCCTCGGGAGCCTGGCCGAGCGAACTCCACTCCCCCGCTTGCCAGTGCGCGGCGCCAAGATAGCTCCGATAGTCAGGACCCAGCGGACCGATCGAGGTGAAGTCTCCGCCCACGAACAAACGGCCCGCGGACCCCGGCTTGGGCTCGCGTGCGGCGACCGCATGCCATTCTCCGTTCGGGAAATGGTTGTCCAGGGGGCTCCACTGGCCACCGCTCCAATGGGCGAGCCTCGGCATGTAGGTCGTGCCCGAGTACGAGAAGTACCCGGCGGCGACCAGGACGTCATCAGCTCCATCGAATTTCTTCAACACGGTCATGGAGTTGACCGCACCCAGGAGGCCTTTGCCAACGGCTCGCCACTCTTGCCCCGTCCAACGCACGACACCGATCGCGTCGGCGACCGTCGGGATGCTGATGTTGCCGCCGATGAATAGGCACGGCCCGAAGCCGTCCTTTGCATCCCACACGAAACTGGAATGGACGCCCCGATCTTCGAGAAACTGGTTGGCATACCCGAAGCTGACCATCTTGATCCAGTTCTGGCCATTCCAACGCCAGACTCCCCCGCCGTGAGGAGTGCTGCTCGAAGTCGCTATCGAATTGCTGCCAACCCACAGATCTCCGTGGGAGGTCCCATCAGAGAACTCGATGATCGTCTGGACCCTGCCGTGGGGGAATTCGCCGAGAGCCGTCCATTGGGTTCCGTCCCAGGCGGCAATGTTCTTCGTCTGGAGCTGCCCGACAGCGCTGAACAGGCCCCCCACGATGAGCTGGCGCTTGTTCGATCCCGCTGGCGTGGCGACCCCCAAGGAAGCCACTTCCCCCTGGACCCCACCCCCCACGACCTGCCAGGTTCGGCCGTCCCAGCGAGCCAAGGACCGGCCCATGGCGCCGGGCACACCGAAATCGCCGCCTGCGAATAGCTCCTCTCCGGCGCCGGTGCCGGCATCGAACCAGCACAGGCTGTGCACGGTCCCCGTCAAGCCGTTGCCCATGGGATGCCATGAAGTGCCGTCCCAGCGCGCAACATTGAGCGCCTTCGTTGCCCCAGCGATGTCGAAGGCTCCACCGATGAGGATCTCCTGATCTCCAGCAGCATTCGGCTCGGTCAGCAGGCAGCAGCGGATCGCCCCATTGACCCCCGGACGCTCCCCCACCGCCGGCAACCATTGGTACTGAGCTTGCGCCGTGGGCTGCAGCGACAGGACACCCAGGTCGAGGCTTTCGCCGGGCAGCATGGTGGGCAATGGCCAGGTCAAGCCATGGCCCTGGTTGCCCTGATTGGCCGTGATCTCGAGGGCTTGGGGCCCACCCAGCGGATCCAGCGACGCCTTGACAAGAAAAAAGCCGTCGGCGTTCGCAAACGCGAACTCGCCACCCGTGGCGATCACCTGGGCGCCTACCGCTGGGCTTCCGTCGGCGAACTGCAGCCGACCGAAGACCTGGTACCTGACCGTGACCGCGACGCTGTCTGCAGGCTTGTTCTCCAGCCCGACCTGTCCAGCCGCAAGCTGCCACGCTGCACCAGCGATCAAGAAAGCGGCGGAGAGGATCACGGCTTGCTCCTGTTGGTGGACGATGAGTCGAAACAAGACCGAGCGTCCCTCCGGCGGAGGTCGTTCCCGGTCGAGCCGATCGCCGCGGCTGGATCAAGCGCTCGGGCGGCGCTCGACGCTCATCGCAGGGAGGCCCGGATCCTACCCGGGCTGCGGGCTTCCGGGGAATCGGTCCAACAGGGCCCTCTTTCCCGAGGCCCGGCCCATTCTCGAGCCGCCGCACCGGTTCGCCCGCCATCGCCCTGGGCGCCTGCGGCCCTGCCCACTGGCTCCCCAATACCGAATCCCCAAGTCCGAGTTCGAAGGCACGAAGCCGGCCGGAGAGGCGGCACGAGGCTCTCTGTCCACCGGGAGCTGGCCCGCTCCAGACGAAAAAACAAGCTGCCGCGGCCACAGTCACCTGCGGCCGCGGCCTGGGGGCCGGCCCGGCATCAGCGCTCAGAGGCTGTGAAAAAATCGGCGCGCAGCGAAGATCCCAGCCTCTGCGGCCGCCGGATGGCGGCCTAAAGGCATGCTGACAGGCTGGTGTGACTGCTCGGGCCCAGAGCGAGTCGATTTCATTCTCCAGCCGGTCAGCGCGCCGGGGGCTCTCAAGATTGGCGTGCCCCGAAAGCGGCTGGCTCCGGCCTAGGGCGCCAGGCCGGAACGCGCCGGAGCTGCCTCAGGGCGCCGTGCAGCGCAGGGCGTTGCTGGCGCCCAGGAGGGCCGGGGCGCTCGCATCGACGCTCCAGGCCTGCACCCAGAATTGGCTGCCCGCGGGGACCGCATTGGCGACCGGGTAGCCGAGCTTGGCGCGCCCCACCGAGTCGGTGGCGTAGGCCAGCAGCGCGTCAGGGCTCGGGACCAGGGTGCCGCCGAACAGCGGCAGGGACAGGGCGCTGGCTCCGAAAACGTAGATCCCGTTGGTGTTGGCCGGGGCCTGGCTGAGCAGCAGGTCCAAGCGACCGCCCTGGCCCCACACACCTTCGCCATCGAGCCAGCTCGGCGCCGCCCCGGCCAGACCCTGGCCCAGGTTCAGCCACTGGCCCTCGCCGGCATCCAGGATGCGCGCGGTCTGACCGCCGACCACGAACACGCTGCCCTCGGCGCGCCCCAGGGCGATCGCGTAGGCATAGCTGCCGGGCGAGGTCTTGGTCCAGGCCGAGCTGCCGTCCGCGTTGACCTTGCAGACCGCCATCTCGAACAGGGTGCCGGCAGCCAGGTAGGTGTCGCCGGAGGCGTCGATCGCCATCTGCGCGTGCAGCAGCAGATTCAGCGGACCGTCGGCGTCCGGGTTGGTCCAGACCGTATTGCCGTCCTGATCGACCTTGAAGAAGAACGAACCGCCGCTGCCGCTGTTCGGGAAGCCGCAAACCACGGCCCGATCGTCCGGGCCGACCTCGACCCGGAACCCGGTGCCGGGATAGACGTTGCTCCACAGGGTCTGGCCGGTCGGCCCGAGCTTGCGGACCACCGTGCCGCCGGAGGACTGGTAGTTGCCATGGACCACGTAGCTGTTGCCCAGCGAATCCGCGGACAGGTCCCCGACGGTCAGGCTCTGCACACCGGCCAGGCTCCAGACCTTCTGGCCGTCGCGGCCGATGCGGGCGTAGCCGTTGATCGAGCCGATGATCCCCCGGCCGACCAGCAGCAGGTCCCCATTCGGGGCGAATTTCATGTTGATCGGCGCGCCGATGCCGTCGCCGTCGTTGTAGGTCCAGACCGTGTCGCCGCTCGGCGTGAACTTCCGGATCTTGGTGGTGAAGCCGAACGGACCCGGGCCGATGCCGATCGCATAGATGTGGTCGAACTCATCGACCAGGCACTTGCGCAGAGACGAGCCGTCGAAGCTGTTCTCGTAGACCCGGCGCCACAGGAACGTGCCGTTGGCGGCGAACTTCATCACCACGCTGGCGGCGTTGACCGGGTTCGAGAATCCGGACATCAGCGTGGTCGTGACGATCACGTTGCCCTGGGTGTCCGTGGCCACGAAGGGTTGGTTTTCCCACTTGGTCGGTTCGGTCTGATCGAAGCTCGACGTCCACAGGAAGTTGCCCTGGACGTCGCGCTTGGTGATCGAGACCTCGGCGCCCAGTTGGTAGGCGTAGCTGGCCGTGAACACGTTGTTGGCGTTGTCCACGGCGATCGTGGTGCCGCCCGCCGGCTGGGTCCAAGCGATGCTGGCCTGGCCGGCGGCGGGCAGGCTCAGGGACAGGGCGGCGGGCAGCAGGCAAAGGACGCGGGCCGCAGAGCTGGCTTGGCGGAAGGCGCGCATAGGATGGGCTTTGGGTTGGTGCCGGGGAGCGGGCGCGGCGGGCGCCCCGGGGATCTCGCCCGGCGCTGCCTCCATTGCAACCTCTGTGCCCAAAGGTCCGCGGGCCCCTGCGGGGCCCTTCAGGGCGGGTGCTGCGACGCTGCGCCGCAGCAGGATTCCAGCGCTTGGAAACGAGGGTCCACGGGCTGGAAACGGAGCGGAGGAGGCCCGAATTCAGCGCAAGAATCGCGCCCAAATCAGGGCTCGGACAAGAGCGGATCCCACGGCGGGGGCTCGTCCGCCGGGCAAGATCCGGCACCGGCGCGAGGCGGGCTGGCGTAGCCTGCTCGGATGGGCTTCGAGGCCATGGACGCGCGCCTGGTGCGCTGGTTCCGGGAGCGGCTCGGCGAGCCCACCCAGGCGCAACGGCAGGCCTGGGAGGCGATCGCGCGCGGCGACCACACCCTGCTCGCGGCGCCGACCGGCTCGGGCAAGACGCTGGCGGCCTTCGCCTGGTTCTTGAGCGAGCGGCTGCGCGGCGCGGACGCCGCAGCGGGTGCCGGCGCCGTGGACCCCGATGGTTTGGTCGATGCGCGCGAGCGAGGCGATTCGGCGGCGGTCTCGCTGCCAGCGCCGGCCGGCTCCGGTCGCAGCGGCCTGCTCTACATCTCGCCCCTCAAGGCCCTGTCCAACGACATCGGCAAGAACCTGCTGCGGCCGATCGAGGAGCTGCGCGCCGCCTGGCCCGAGCTGCCCGAGATCCACGTCGCGGTCCGCACCGGCGACACCAGCGGCAAAGCGCGCGCCGCCATGGCCCGCCGGCCGCCGGACGTGCTCGTGACCACGCCGGAGAGTTTCTACATTTTGCTCACCAGCGCGGGCGGTCGCCGCCTGCTATCCGGCCTGCGCTCCGTGGTGATCGACGAGATCCACGCATTGGCGGGCACGCGCCGCGGGGCGCATCTGGCGCTGTCCCTGGAGCGGCTCGAGGCACTGATCCCGGCGCCGATCCAGCGCATCGGCCTGTCGGCGACGCAGCGCCCGATCGAAGCGGTGGCGGAGCTGCTGGGCGGCGTCGGCCGCCCGGTGACGGTCGTCGACGCGGGGCACCGCCGGCAGCTCGACCTGTCGGTCTGGGTGCCCCCGTCGCCCCTGGCGGCGGTGCAGAGCCACGAGGTCTGGGGCGAGGTCCACGATCAGCTCGCGGAGCTGGTGCGGCAGCACCGCACCACGCTGGTGTTCGTCAACACGCGCAAAGTCTGCGAGCGCACCGCGCGCGAGCTGGCGCGGCGCCTGGCGGGCCCTGCGGACGCGGCGGACCGGTCGGCGGCGCCCGAGGCCGCCGCGGACGCAAGCGGCGCGCTGCGCGTGCTCAGCCACCATTCGAGCCTCTCGCTGGAGCGGCGCCTCGAAGCCGAGGAGCGCCTCAAGCGCGGCGAGCTGCGCGCGCTGGTGGCCACCAGCTCGCTGGAGCTCGGCATCGACGTGGGCGAGATCGACCTGGTGGTGCAGATCGGCTCGGCGCGTCGCATCGCCACGCTGCTGCAGCGCGTCGGGCGCGCCGGGCACGGCGTGGGCCGCATCCCCAAGGGCATCCTGTTCCCGCAGAGCCAGGAGGAGCTGACCGAGGCCGCCGCGCTGCTGCTAGCCGTGCGGACCGGCGAGCTCGACCGCCTGCTGCCGACGCGCGGCGGCCTAGACGTGCTGGCGCAGCAGATCGTGGCCGAATGCGCCGCTGGCGATCAGGAAGCGCACGAGCTGTTGGCGCGCTTCCGCCGCGCCGCACCCTATCGGGATCTGAGCGGCGAGCGCTTCGAACAGGTTCTGGCGCTGCACAGCGGGCAGCGCCTCTCGCTGCTGCACGTCGATCCGGCCAGCGGGCGCCTGCGGGCCACGCGCCGCGCGGCCCTGATCGCGCTCAGCTCCGGTGGCGCGATCCCCGACAAGGCCGATTATCGCGTGGTCCAAGAGCCCGAGGGCTTGACCGTGGGCAGCGTCGACGAGGACTTTGCGGTCGAATCCTCGGCGGGCGACGTGTTCCAGCTCGGCAACATGTCCTGGCGCATCTTGCGCACCGAACCGGGCGTGATGCGCGTCGTGGACGCCGCGGGCGCGCCGCCCAGCCTGCCGTTTTGGTTCGGCGAGGCGCCCGCGCGCAGCGCCGAGCTCTCGGCCCTGATGGGCCTGGTGCGGCGGCGCGGCCTCGATCCGCTTTGGCTGGAGCGGGAGCTCGGCCTCGATGCGCGGCCCGCCGACGAGCTGCGCCGCTACCTGTCCGAGAGCCTCGCGGCCCTCGGCTGCCTGCCCCACGACCGGCAGCTGGTGCTCGAGCGCTTCCCCGATCGCTCGGGCGGCGCCCAGCTCGTGCTGCACGCGCTGTTCGGCTCGCGCATCAACCGCGCCTTCGGCCTGGCCCTGCGCAAGCGCTTCTGCCGCCACTTCGGCTTCGAACTGCAGGCCGCCGCCAACGAAGAATCGATCCTGATCTCCCTGGGCCCGGTGCACTCCTTCCCGCTCGACGAGGTGCCGGGTTACCTCGCGCCGCGCACCGTCGGCGCCACCCTGCGCCAGGCGGTGCTGGCCTCGCCGCTGTTCCAGACCCGCTGGCGCTGGAACGCCGGGCGCTCGCTGCGCGCGCCCCGCGCGCCCGGCGGCAAGCGCCTGCCGGCGCCGCTCCTGCGCATGCGCGCCGACGACCTGCTGGCCGAGGCCTTCCCGGATGTGGTCGCCTGCGGCGAGAACCTGCCCGCCGGCGACCTGGAGATCCCCGTGGGCCATCCGCTGCTCGACCAGACGCTGGAGGACTGCCTGCACGAGGCCCTGGACCTGGCCGGGCTCGAGCGGGTGCTCGAGGAGCTGCGCGAGGGCGCGATCGCGGTGCAAACCGTCGAGCGCGGCGAGCCCTCGCCCATGGCCAAGGCCGCCTTGGCGATCGGGCCCTACGGCTTCCTCGACGACGCCGGGCTCGAGGAGCGCCGCTCCCACGCCGTGGCGGCCAGCCGAGGCGCTGTGGAAGCTCCGACCGGGCCGCTGCCCGCGGAGCTGGTCGCCCAGGTGCGCGCCGAGGCCTGGCCGGACCCGCGGGATGGGGAGGAATTGCACGAAATCTTGGGCTGGATGGGCTTCGTGACCGCGGAGGAGCTGGAGCGCAATCGCCCCTGGAAGCCCTGGATCGAGGCCCTGCGTGGTGCCGGGCGCGTCGAGCGGCGAGACGGCCCGCCGGTGCATTTCGCGCTGACCGGCGCCAGCCGCGAGCCCCTCGAGCTGTGGCGCGGCCGCCTGGAGGCTCTCGGCCCGTTCCGCAGCGCGGCGCCGGAGCTGCTGGCCCTCGAAGCGGAGGGTCTGGCCGTGCGCATCGACCTGGACGACGGCCAACCCGGGCCCCAGGCCTGGTGCCATCGGCGCCTGCACGCGCGCATCCTGCGCCTGTCCCGCGACCAGCGCCGCCAGCGCGTGCGGCCGCTGCCATTCGTCGGTTACCTGCGCTTCCTTTGCGCCTGGCACGGGCTGGACGAAGCCAGCGCCTTCGAGGGCCCGGAGGGCCTGCGCCGCGCGCTCCAGCGCCTGGCGGGCTGGGAAGCCCCCGCGCCCGATTGGGAGCGCGCGCTGTTGCCCGCGCGGCTGCCCGGCTACCGCCCGGAGCTGCTCGATCCGCTGACCCTCTCGGGCGAGGTCGCCTGGGGCCGGCTGTGGGGCAGCTCGCTGCTGGCGCCGCGCTCGACGCCGATCGCGCTGTTCCCGCGCGAACAGCTCGAACTCTGGCTCGAACTGGCCGGCCCCGTGGACGGCGCGGAGCTCAGCTGGCCGGCGCGCGCCCTGCTCGAGGCCCTCGAGCGCCGCGGGGCCCTGTTCCGCTCCGACCTCGAACGCCTGCCGGGCCTGTTGCCCTCGGACGTCGAGCGCGGCCTGGACGAGCTGCTGAGCCGCGGACTCCTGTGTGCGGACACCTTCGCCGCCCTGCGCCCCCTGCTGTGGCCAGCCGCCAAGCGCCAGCGCCTGCGCGGGCCGCGCCCGCCCCTGCCCACGGGCCGCTTCGGGCTCTTCCGTCCCGTGGCGCGCGACGCGGCGGCCGATGGCAGCGGCAGCGAGCGCGGCGCCGGCCTTTCAACGCGCCCCGGGCCGCCCCGCGAGGCGTCGCTCGAGCCCTTGGCCTGGCCCGTGGCGCGAGTGCTGCTCGAGCGCTACGGCGTGCTGTTCCGCGCCCTGCTCGAGCGCGAGCGCCAGCCCCTGCCCTGGCGCGAGCTGCAGCGCGCCCTGCGCCTGGCCGAGCTGCGCGGCGACGCCCACGGCGGCCGCTTCGTGGAGGGCTTCGCCGGCGAGCAATTCGCCCACCCCGCGGCCCTGACCGCCCTCGGGGCCGCGGCGCAACAAACACGAAACCCCTTCGAGCGCCTCGACACCCTCGATCCCGCCGACCCGCTCGCCCAGGTCGCCAAGCTGCTCCCCGGCCGCAGCAGCCCGGCTGCTCCCGTGGGCTGAAGCCCTGCCGGACGCCGTGCACAACGGATCGACACACGCGCGGCTGTGGCGACCCTCCCTGCACGGTCGGTTGACATCGCTGCAACCGAGCGCCGGCATCGCCCGCCGCGCTCACGTGCGGCCTATCGATCCGAGCGAGCGCGAGCCGAAGGTCCCGAGCTCGATCCGCCTTAGCGCTGGATCTAGAGCGGCTGCGGCTCCAAGCGGCCCATCTCGCCCCGGCGATAGGGCTCGAAGGCGGCCTGCAGCTGCGCTGCATCGCTCATGCCGAAGGGGCCCTGCATCAACAACGGCTCGCGATTCGCTGCCCACGCGAGCCCGGCTCGTCTCCACGGGTCTCAAGTCCAGGCTCATGGTGAATTTCAGTCGCTGCTGTCTGCGGGAATGTACATTCGGCCGCCCCCCACGAAAAAAATCCGCACCTCCTCGCGCGAATTCGGAGTGACATACCCGCTGGCCTGCGCGTCGATCGGGGCGGCGCCGCTTCGGGCGAGCAGCCGCAGAGTCCCGTCGCCCTGCGGATAAGCACGGCAGTAGCGCCTGGAGCCGGCCGGCAAACCGCCCAGCTCGATCTCGATCCCGGGTCCCAACAGGGTCAGTTCATCGACGGCCTCCGGGCACTGATTGTGCAACCAAACATGCACGCAACCATCGGCAACCACGCTGATCGCGTACAGCAACAAGAATGCCGGCCCGTTGAGCAGCAGCAGCGCCCAGGTCCAGACGGAGTGGCGCCGGATGCGGCGCTCGTCGAGACCCGCAGCCCGCGCTTGCGAGCGATACCAGCACAAGCACACGAACCCCGCACCGAGCGGCACCCAAGCACCCGCCACGAGCCCGATCCAGACGGTCTGATACCACTCCGTTCCGGTCTCCCCATACCCCTGCCAAACGAACCAACCCACGAGCAAGGCCCCGAGCAACGTCGGGAGCATGGTGAGGCCCATGGCCAGGCGGAGCGTCGATCCCATGCCCTGAAATCTAGCCGAGGCAGCTGCGGTTCGGCAGCAGAGGGCTGCTTGGGACGGACACACGGCCCGTTTTCGTCGCGGATCCGGCTGACCTGAACTTCGCCCCGAGCCAGCAGGCGCTGCCCGAGCGTTCCCAGGGTGAGACCAGGTGACGCACCGGATCACTCACCGGGCAACTCCGCTTCGACGCCCGGCCGCATCACCCGGCGGGTCCGCGGAGGACTCTAGCCGGGATTCGTCGACTCATTGGCCGAAGGTGAGGCGCAGAATCGGGGAGCTGACCAGGCCGGGGTAGAGGGGGCAGAGGGTGGATGGGTAGCCGATCGAGAACCAGTTGCAATGCACGGCGTAACCCACCAGGGAAGGGCTGGTCGGCAGGTTCAGGCTCAACTTGGCCCGATTGTCGACGGGTGTGGCCGCGATCAGCAGGTCTGGGAACAGGGAAACGCAGGTGTTGCAGGTGAAGGTCGCACCGCCGCTGAACTCCAGGTTCAGCAGCACGGCGCTCACGAACTGGTTGATTCCGGCGAGCTCGAACTCGAAGCCGATCGTTCCCAGGGTCGGCGGGCCGCTGAGCAGGGGCACTCCCCCTCCGACACAGCCGCCGCCGAGCACCTCGGCGGTCCCGGCCTCGCCGGAGGCCTGGAACAAGGAGAATTCGATCTGCGGTTCGACAGCGGTGCCGGGCTGCTCCACCTTGCCGACCCAGATCAGCAGGCCCTGGTCCTTGGCTGCGGAGGGTTCGGAATCCCCAGACCATTGGGAGACCAAGGCCAGGTTCGGCACGGAGCCGAGCGGCACCAGGCTGGTCTCGGCGGGTCCGCTGTATTGCACCCATGGGCCGCCCTCGGCCGAGCGCTCGAAAAGCCGCACGGAGAACTCGAGCAGGGCTGATCCCACCAGCTGCACGCGCCCTTGGGCTGCGACGTGGAACCTCTGCCCGGTGAAGGCCACCGAGGGGTGGAACAGGTTCGAACCATAGGCAGCCAGCTGCGTGACCGCCCCGGGGAGCAGGCTGGGGTTCAGCGCCGAGCCAGCGGACGTCAACTCCAGGGCCGCCGGCGCCTGGAGACCGTTGACCGGCACCTGCCGCTGCTCGAACACGACCATCCAGCGCGACGGGCCGCCGCCCAGGGGCCGCCCGCCATCGACCTGCGGCAGGGTCAGATCCGTCGCCGATTGGGGCAGGGTCAGGGTCTGTCCCAGATCGCCATCCCCTCCCAGGAGCACGGCGCGCAATTGGCTGGGCTCGGCCGCGGTCAATCCCGGTCGGGCTTCATAGACGACGCAATAGCGGTCCGACACATCGCGGGTCTTCGAGATCGAGGGCTGGTCGCAAACCAAGCCCGAGTTGTCCAGGAGTTCCGGGGTCTCCAGGGTCAGCTCTGTCCCGAAGGGTTGCTGGATCTGGACCCGACAGGAACAGGCCGAAGTCAGGCCGCCCTGGGAGCGTCCAAAGACGATCATGGCCGCACACTGGCCGAAACCGATGAAGTTGGTCGAGCTCCCGCCGATGTCCGGGGAGCCATCCGCCGCTGCCGCCGGCCGCGAGACGGTCTTGACCGTCGAGAGGGCACCGCTTCCCACCGCGACCAAACGGACCGCGATCTCGCTGCCCCCATCGGAAGTGGGCTGCTCCCAAGCCACGACGAATTGGTTGTTGGCATCGACGTTGGCGACCCGCGGAGCCCGACGCAGCAGCAGCGCGGGCGAGTTGGAGATGTCGAAAGCCGCTCCCAGGAGCTGTCCACTGCCGCTGACGCGCTGGCCGAAGATGCTCCGGTTGCCGAGACCCGTGCTGCGATCGAAAACCATCAGGTACTCGTCGGCGCCTTCGTCGTGGGCGACGTCCGGACTGCCCAGTTGATTCGCCTGCGGTCCGTCCGCGGAGGCTCCGATCAGCGGGTCCAGCAGCAGGGGGAAGCGCGCCGCCGCCACGAAGTCCGCCGGCAGCCGCATCTCGAGGCGCTGGCCCACCAGGGTCAAGGAGCCGGCGGTCGTGTTCCCGTCGGCGTCGATGCCGGTGACCGCGCCGACCGAGATTCAGGCCCCGCTCGCCCAGCCGAAGAACAGCCCCTGGTCCACGGGGACCGAAGGCAAATCGGTCAGCAGGCGGCCGGCCACCAGGAGGTCGCCCGCCCCGTCCGGAAGTCCCAGGAACTCGAAGCTCTGCTCCACGCCTCCTGCTTGCGGCTCGTACCACTCCGTCAAGCAGCCGCGCTGGAACCCGATCCGCTCTCCGATCCAGCGGGGCTCGACTCCGCGCTCGAATCCGATCGCAAGCTCGCCCAGGCGCACTTCGTCCAGCTCGAAGCGGAGCACCAACGGCAAGCCCTGCGGTCCCTCAGCGGAAAAGCACAGTCCGCCGCTGTCGAAGCGGGCGTTGTAGTCGCAACCGGACATCACCAGCTCGGCCGGGACCTGCCCGGGCGAGAGCTCGCGCTCTCCGCCGAGCTGGGCCCGCCCGGGCGGAGGGCAGCACAGCAGGACGCCAAGCGTGGCCAAGGCTAGGGCAGAGGACAACGGGCGCGTGTGGTCGGGCATGGGTGTCGATCCTGGTGGGTTGGTTGTCGGCACGATTCCATCTGCGGTCCCTCGGTCTGTGGGGACAATCATTTTATTTTTTTGAGGAGCCAAAGAGCATGGGGGGGGCCCTGCATTCGCCCGGCAAGGTTCTCGCGTCAGCCTGGTTCTCCTTTGGGGTTGCTGCGGATGGGCCGGGGAGATTCTCTCTCGGGGGCCCCGTCGCCCCCGACCCAGCCAGGCTGCTTTCCCGCACGGGATCTGAGCTCCGCCTTCCTTGGGGGACGGAAGGCCGCGGGCGCCTCGAGCTTTTCCCGAGATCTGGCGCCACCGCCGTGGCCCCCAAGCCAAGCGGCGGGCTGCCCTGCCGCCTCGGGTGCGGTTCGAGCCTGGGCTCCGCTAGACATCCGGCCGTGGGCGGACCGAGGCGAATTCGAGACCGGCCAGCGACGAACTGCATCCGGGGCTACGCTCCTCGAAACCCTTGCCTCCGGATTCCCATGGCTTCGAAGCGCTGCGCACCCCTGTTTCCGATCCTCCGAGCGACCGCATGGGCGCTGATACCGGTCGGAGGCCTGTGCGCGCAGGTGGCCGTGGAGCACCTGCTCCCGCCGGGGTTGGCAGCGAACAGCCAGTCGGGATATGCGCTGGCGGTCAGCGGAGATTGGTTGGCGGTCGGGGCTCGCTTCGATGCGCAGCTGGCGCCCGGGGCCGGGGCGGTCGATTTGTACGAGCGCACGGCGCTCGGGTGCGAGCACCGCGGGCGGTTGGTGGCGTCCGATGGGGCCGCCGGGGACGCGTTTGGATTCGCGCTCAGTTTCGATGGCGACAGGCTGGCCGTCGGGGCGAGCAGCGCCGACGTGGTCATCGGCGGCACGCTGGTGCCGAACGCCGGGGCTGTGTACCTGTTCGAGCGCAGCGGCTCGAGCTTCGTGCAGACCGCCAAGCTGGTCTCGCCCCAGGCGGAGCCCGGAGAAAGGCTGGGCGAAAACGTGCTGCTGGCCGGGGATTGGCTGTTCGGGGCCATGCACATTGGCGACGACGTGCCGCCGGCGCCGGGCCGCGGTCATGTGTTCAAGCGCAGGGGCGGCGCTTTCCAATTCAATCAATACCTGTATTCCTCGGACGCCCAGGCGGGGGATCATTTCGCCTACAATTTCGCGTTGACGCCGGCCGGAGACGAACTGCTGGTCAGCGCGCGCAACGACGACACGGGCGCGCTGGACGCGGGCTCCTTCTATCGTTTCGGGCTCGAAGGCGATCTGTGGGTCGAGCGCGGCGAGGTGTTCGCTTCGGACCCCGTGGACGGGGCCTATTTCGCGGCGACCTTCGCGTTCGTGGGAGACACGACCCTGCTGGTGGGATCGCCCGGGGCGGGCGTTTCGGCCGCCGATGCGGGCGCGCTGTACGTCTTCGAGCGCCTCCCCGGCGGCGGCTGGGTCGAGAGCGCGATCCTGACCGCCTCGGCGCAGGTCTCGGGGGCACGCCTCGGCACCAGCCTGGCGGCGGCGGGCGACTGGCTGCTGGCCGGGGCGCCCTACGACGCCGCGGCGCCGCCGGCGACCACGGCTCCCCTGGCGGGAGCCCTGTGGCTGTTCGAGCGCACGGCGGGCGGGGCCTTCGTCGAGCGCGCGCGCTTGGTGCCGGCCAGCTTCCAGGGTGCGCCGCTGCCCGGCGCCCAGGGCCCGGGCTTTTTTGGTTTTTCAGCGGCGATCAGCGCCCCCGGGTCGGGCCCGGGCGGCGGCGGGTTCGGTCTGCTGGCCGGCGGCGCCCCGAACGCGCCTTCGGTGGGCCAGCGCGCAGGCTACAGCGCCGTTTTCGCGCATCCGGAAAGCCGCGCGCTCGGCCTCCAGAGCGGCCCGGCCACGCTGTCCCTGAGTCAAGGCGGCTCCTTGGGCCTCGAATTGGATGGCGCGGGAGCGGCCAACCTGGCCGGGGACGGCGGCGCGGCGAGCCAGGCGGCCCCGTCCTTGGCCCAGAAGCTCTACCTGGTGGTCGGCTCTGCCCAATCCCCGGCCCCCGGGCTCAGCCTGGACGGGATCGCCGTGCCCCTGGTCCCGGACTCCTACACCAACCTCAGCCTGCTCCTGGCCAACCAGGCGCCGTTCGCCAACACGCTGGGGCTGCTGGGCCAAGGCGGCCTGGCCCAGGGCGCCCTCCTGATCCCGCCCGGCAGCGCCCCGGCCCTCTCCGGCGCGACCCTCTGGCACGCCGCCTTGGCCTTCGACGTGCCGGGCAGCGGGGCCCTGCTGGCCGCCAGCGCGCCACGAGCGCTGCTGCTGACACCTTGAAGCGGGGGGCGCCGGCCGCCGCGGGCGGCGGACGAGCGCGCGGAACACTCTGCGAACGCTCCGGTCGCTGAAGGGCGGTCGGCGACCGGCCGGCCCGGCAGCGTATTCTCGGTCCATGAGCGAGGCCGATCCGGAGCCGGCGCGCAGGCGGCGGCCGCGCTATAGAGGGACGCACCCGCGGCGTTTCGAAGAGAAGTACAAGGAGCACGATCCCCAGCGTTACGCAGAGGATGTCGCCAAGGTCCTGGCCGCGGGCCGGACGCCGGCCGGCAGCCACCGGCCGATCCTGCTGGCGGAGGTGATCGCGGCCTTGGCCCCGCGGCCCGGCCAGGTGCTGGTGGATTGCACCCTCGGTTACGGCGGCCACGCGCGCGCGCTGCTCGAGCTGCTCGTCAAGAACGGCGGAAGCGGCCCGCCGGGGCGCTTGCTCGGACTCGATGCGGACCCGATCGAGCTCCAGCGCACGCGCGAGCGCCTGGCCGCCTTGGGTTACGGACCGCCGGTCTTCGAGGCGCGCCGCAGCAACTTCGCCGGGCTGCCCCAGGTGCTGGCCGAGCTGCGCATCGCGGGGGTCGACGGCCTGCTCGCGGACCTGGGCGTTTCTTCGATGCAGCTCGACGACCCCCAGCGCGGCTTCAGCTTCAAACTGGACGGCCCGCTCGATCTGCGCCTCAATCCGAGCCGCGCCCCTTCGGGAGCTCAGTGGCTGGCCAAGGTCAGCCAGCGCGAACTCGCGGGGGCCTTGAAGGACCACGCCGACGAACCCGAGGCGGACCTGCTCGCCGCCGGGCTGCTGCGCTGGCGCGAGCAGCGGCCGATCGCGCGCACCACCGAACTGGCCCTGGCCGTGCGCACGATCCTGGCACAACAGCGCCCGCGCCTCGAGCCGGAGCGGGTCGAGCTGACCGTCCGGCGCTGCTTCCAAGCGCTGCGCATCGCCGTCAACGACGAATTGGGCGCCCTCGACCGTCTGCTGGAGGCGTTGCCGGCCTGCCTGCTGCCCGGCGGCCGTGCGGTGCTGCTCTCGTTCCACTCGGGCGAGGACCGCCGCATCAAGCAGGCCTTCCGCAAAGGACTGCAAACGGGCCTCTATCGCGCGATCAGCGCCGACGTCCAGCGTCCCTCCGCCGCCGAGCAGCGCGACAACCCGCGCAGCAAGAGCGCCAAGCTGCGCTGGGCGATCCGCAGCGATCGAGCGCTCTGAATCGGGTCCAGGCGGACGCCGGGCCTGCAAAGAGGCCGGACGAACGGCACGGCACGCCGGCGCCTGGCTCCCTCAGCGGCGTCCAGCGCCCGCGCCGCCCCAGGGGCCGAAAACCCCCGGCGGCGCGCCGAGCAAGGACCCCGCCGACGGCTCGATCAGGCGCTCCGGCGGAAATGGGCCAAGGCGCGGCCCAGCTCTTGGACCGAGCCGTCGAGGCCGCGGCTGTCCTGCGCGGTGCGCACGCTGAGGGCCAAGTTTTCTTGATTGAACCGATCCAGCTCGGCCAAGCGCTCGGCCAGCGAACGCACCTCGCAGGCCTGGGCGTCGACCGACTCCGAGATGTGGATCACCAGGGCGGCGACCTGGTCCACCGAGCTGGCGATGGCCTCGAAGGTCCTGTGGGTGGCCTCCAGCTGCTCGCCGCCCTCGTGGATGCGGCGCGAGGACGTCTGCGCCAGCTCGGTGATGCCCCGCGCCACCTGGCCGGAATCGCTGGCCAGATTCCCCACTTCGCTGGCCACCACGCCGAAGCCGCGGCCGTGTTCTCCGGCGCGCGCGGCCTCGATGCGCGCGTTGAGCGCCAGCAGGTGGGTCTGGCTGGCGTGGGAGTTGATCGCCCGCACGCTGTCCTGGATCTCCTGGGACGTGTCGGCGATCTCGCTCAGGGCGCTGCGCCAGGCGGCCAGCATCTGCTTGCCGCGCTCGGCCACCGTGCGGCACTCGAGCACCAGGTCGCCCGCGTTGCGGCAACGTTCGACGCTCTCCTGGGCCCGCGCCACCGCGGCTTCGATGGCCAGTTGGGCCGATTCGAGCGTTCGGCTCTGCTCCTGGGTGCGACCCTCGAGCTGGCGATTGCCCTGGCTCAACGCCTGCGTGACCTGGGCTACACCCTGGGCCGATCCGTCGATCTGAGCCACCAGCCGGCGCAGGTTCTCCACCATGCGCGCGAAGGCCTGGCCGAGCTGATCCTCGGGACCGCGCGGCCGGGCCTGCGCGGTCAGATCGCCGGCGGCCAGCCGCTGGGCGAGGCGGGCCTGTTCGCGCAGGGCCGCCAGCATGGCGACCACCGCTCGGCCGAGGCGGTCGCGCTCGGAGCGCGGCTCGAATTGCAGATCCAGCTCCCCGGCGGTGATGCGTGCTGCCACCAGCGCCAGGCCCCTCAGGGAAGTCGCCATGCGCACGAAGGCATGGCCCAGGCGGTCCTCCGGCCCGTGGGGCTCGAGCTCGACCTCCAAATCGCCGTCGGCGATGCCTTCGGCGGCCTGCGCCATGGCGCGCAGGGAGCGGTGCATCTCCTCGAGGGCCAGGCCGAGCCGGTCGCCCTGGCCCTGCACGCGGACCTCGCCCTCCAGGTCGCCGCGGGCGATGCGATCGGCGCTGCGCTCCACCTCCAGGAGGGTGGCCTGCATGCGCTGGAAGGCGCGGCCGAGGCGGTCGGCGTCGGAATGGGGCTCGACGGCGATCGAGAGATCGCCCTGGGCGATGCCCTCGGCCGCTTGGGCGGTGCGTTCGAGGGACGCCACCATGCGCTGGAAAGCCGCGCCCAGGCGGTCCTGGGGCGAGCGCAGGGGCACGGCGACGGCCAGGTCGCCGCCGGCGATGCGGTCGGCGGCCTCGGCCATGGCGCGCATCGAGCGCACCATCTGCTGGAAGGCTTCGCCCAGGCGGTCCTGGTTGGAAGCGGGCGCGATCTCGACCTCGAGATCGCCCTTGCCGAGCCGCTCGGCGGCCTCGGCCATGCGCCCCAAGGTCTGGGTCATGCGCCCGAAGGCCTGGCCGAGCTGGTCGCGCTCGCCGCGCGGCGCCAGCTTGACCTTCAGGTTGCCGAGCGAAATCTTCTTGGCGGCGGCGGCCATCTCGCGCAGCGAGAGCACCATGCCGATGAACGCCGTGCCGAGGCGATCCTGGCTGGAGTCGGCGTGCACCGGAATGTTCAGGTCGCCCTGGGCGATCGATTCCGCGGAGCTCGCCAGGCGGGTCAAGGCCGCGTGCATGCGGGCGTGGGCCTGGCCGACCCGGTCGCGCTCCGACTGGGGCTCGAGCGGACGGCTCAGATCTCCGCGCGCGATGCGATCGGTGCTCTCGGCGACCGCTTGCAGGCGGGCCAGCATGCGCGCGATGGCCTGCCCGAGGCGGTCGGCGGGCGACGCGGGTACGAACTCGGCGGAGAGGTCTCCGTCAGCGATCTGGACGGCGACGGCGCCGAGCTGTTCGAGGCGCTGGACCAGGCGCTCGCTGGAGCGGGCCAGGCTGCCGATCTCGTCGCGGCCCTTCGCATCGAGCCGCGTGGACAGGTCGCCCCGCGACATGGCCTCGAGGGCCGCGGCGGCGCGGCGCACAGGCGCCGCCAAGGCGGAGGACAGCCACAGCGCCGGGCCGCGGCCAGGAGGCCCGCGCCGGAGGCGAGCCAGATCAGGCGGCGTGCGTCGGCGCGCTGCACGCGGTCCTGCTCGGCCACATGCAGCGAGACCAGCACCGAGCGTTCCGCGATCAGCGTCACGACCAGCGCGCGCAGGCTGTCGAAAGCGGCCGCGCCTAGACCCGCGGCTCCTCCCGCAGACTGCCGCCAAACCGCCCAGGAACGCTCGAAGTCGGCCTGGATCGGGCTGGGCGGCTCCGCTCCCGCGGCGACGCAGGACAGGAATTCCCGCCAGTGCTGGTCGACCTCGGCGACCAGCTCGGCCAACGCCTCCGAGTCCGGAGCTGCTCCCGCGTGGGCCAGGCGAGCCGTCAGCAGGGCCCGATCGACCTCCAACAGCGCCGTTACGGAGGGCAGGTCCTGCTCGAGGGTGCGCGTGTAGGCGCGCTGGGAGCGCCCCAGCGACCAGACGCCCAGACCGGCGGCCAAAAGGGTGCAGAACGCCAGCACCCCGAGGGCCAGGCCGATGCGCAGTCGGATCGGCATGCAGGCTCAGCGGGCGCGCTCGGCGAGCAGCAGGGAGAGGTCGATCTCGGCGCGCAGCAGCGCCGGCCCGGCTGCGGCGCCTGCGAGCGGGGCCGTCAGGGTCACGCACCAACGCCCCAGCAGCGGATCGAAGCGCGGAGCGCCCCGATAGCAGCGGCCGTCGCGGTGCACCCGATCGAAGGCGGGGCTGCCGGCGGACAGCGCGACGGGGCGCGGCCCACAGGTGGCGCCGGAGCCGGCCTCGATGGGCTCGATCGTGAGCGTGAGGAGCTCCCTTCCCGTCAGAGCGCAGGCGGCCAGACGCTCCTCAGAGGCCTGAGCCCCTGCGGGCTCGGCGGCCAGGAGACCGGCGAACTCGGCCAGCCGGTCCAACCGTCGGTCGAGTTCACGCTGCACGCAGCGGGGCAGACGCGGTCCGCCGCTCTCGCGCGCGACCGCAGTGCTCTCGGGCCGCAGGCTCAGGACCAGCAGCAGGGCGGCGGTGGAAAGGACGGGCAGGTGGGGCGACCAGCGCAGGGGACACCTCCGGGGAAGTCCTGGGAAGACCTTCCCAGGTGGGCAGGGATTCATCGGAAGCCGACCCGCTGCGACCCAAGCGGAAAGCGATCCCAAGGCCGGGCTTACGACCCGGACCAGGCCTGCGGGCCGAGCCAGCCTCCGCGGCCGCCGGAGGGCGGCCCAAAGGCATGCTGGCAGGCTGGTCTGACCGCTCGGGCGCAGCCCGAGTCGATGGCTCCTCAGCCTGCCACCAGCGCAGGCCCGCTCACAGGCGCCGGATGTCCGCGGGGTCGACCCGCAGCACGCGCAGGTCGCCGAAAACCTGCCCCTGGCCTTCGATTTCGACCGGTTCGGCCACGTAGGGCAGCACCGCTTGGTTGATGGCCCCGCCGGCGGCGTCGACCAGCAGCCAATAGAGCGCGCTGCCGTCGTCGCGCCGCACGCACAAGACCGGCGGGATGCCGCCCCGGATGCACAGCGAGGCGCAAGCGCGGTGGGACTTGAGCTCGCCGGGCTTCATGACGCCCAGGAAGCACTTGGAATCGACGATTTCGCCGCGCAGGCGCTGGGGGCCGAGCTCTCGAGGCCCCGCAGCTTCGGGCTGCAGCGCAGGCGGCGCAGCGGGCTGGATCGAATCGGGCACGAGCTCGAGCAGCGTGGCCCCGTCCCGGTGGGCCAGGCTGGCGGATAGGCTCACGAACCGGCCATCGAAAGGCGCGGCCAGCTCGGCGGCCCCGTGTTTTCCCTGGGCCACCAGCAGATAACGCGAAAAACCTTCCGAGCCCGGGCGCGGCACGGCCAGGTGCGGGGCCGGGGTCAAGCCGATCCAGCCCGAGAGTTCGCGCGGCCGGCCGAATTCGAAAGCGGAGCGGGCGAAGGGTGGCTGCAGAGCGCCGGTCAGGGCCGAGAGCAGCAGCAGCGGGCCGGCGAGCAGCAGGGCGCGCCGGCGCCAGGCGGCCCGCAGGGCGGGATCCGACTCGGCGGCGTAGCCCACGAAGAAGGGCTCCGGCGGCGCCTCCGAGGCGGCCTGGACTTCGAGCGGCGGCAGGGAGCTGCCCGGGGGCAGCGGACGCGGATCGAGTTCGAGCTGGCCCGCGACGATCCGCAGGCGGAATTGGGGCACCGCTTCCTGGAAGGGCTCCGGCGAGCGCCCGGATTCGAGGCGGTATTCGTACCCGTGCCAGGGGCAAACCGCGCAGCCGGCGCGCACGCGCCCCTCGCCCAAAGGACCGTTTTGGTGCTGGCAGACGCCGGAAAGCGCGAACAGGCGCTGCCCGTCGCGGAACACCGCCACGCGCTCGCCGCCGGCGACGACCAGCCGCGCCCGCCCGTCGGGGATCGAGGCGGGATCGCCGATCGGCAGCCATCCGGCGGCGGGAGCGGGCGGCTCGCGGTCCTTCGATCGCTCGCGCCAGGCCGCCGTGAGCTGCAATCCGGCCAACGCCGCGGCCGGGGCGAGCAGCACCGCCCAAGCCCCCGGCCGGGCGTCGTCCTGCAAGGGGCCGAGCGCCACGTGCAGGACGACCAGCCAATAGGCGCCGTAGACCCCAAGGTGCAGACGCTTCCACACCGGGGCGCTCCATTGGGCCAGCCAGAAGTCATGGCTGGAGGCGGCCATCAAGAACAGGATCGCAAGCGCCCCCAGACCGAGCCATTCGAACGGGAACTGGCTCAGGCTGCCCGCGCGCGGATTGCTGACCAGCAAGCTGACCAGCGGATCGAGGCTCCCGAAGCCGTGGAATTGCAGCAGCGCGAAGCCGGCGTGGGCCGCCGCCAGCAGGAACATGGCCACGCCCAGGTGCCGGCGGTTGTAGAGCAGCGGCAGCCAGCGGTTGTCGAGGCGCGCCAGGGGCCCGATGGCCAGGATCGCGGTCAGCAGCAGGAAGGCGCCCACCGCCAGGGCGCGGATCGACAGGGTTTCCGCGGTGGCCTGCGGATGGCGCCAGCCGCCCAGACCGACGAACAGCGCCAGGTGCAGCGCGATCGCCCCCAGCAGCCACAGGTCGAAGCGGCGCTTGTAGGGATTCCAGGAGATGGCGCGGTAGCCGAGGCCCATGGGATGCGGGATCAGCGCGGGTCCGGGGGCAGTTCGTAGGCCGCCAGCGCGCGCGTGTGGCCCAGGCTGTAGAGCCACAGGCTGGCCAGGCCGGGAGGCAGCTCGCGGGGCAGCTCGAAGTCCGCCAGGGTGCCGAGCAGCACGGCATCCCCCGGCAGTGCCTGCGGTTCGGCGGCGGCGGCCCCGGGGGAACCATAGACCAGCAGATCGGGGGCCAAGGGGCTGACCGCCGTCGGCAGGGCTGCGCGGCGCGGGCTGAGGCTGCCCCACAGGGGCGGCGCCGCCGACCCGCGGCTCCAGCTCGGCGCCTGCTGCCAGTCCGGCGCGGGCAGGTGCGGGGCGCGCTCGAGCAGCCGCTCCCAGGGGGGCCGAGCCCGCCAGGCCAGGGCCACCCCGGTCAGCCCGAGCAGCGCCCAGAAGGCCAGCCAGACGGGAGCCCGGCGGCGCAGGCTGCGGATCAGCGCGGCCTCCCCGCCGCCAGGGCGCGCTTGTGGGCCGTGGCTTCGCCGCTCCGGGGCGCTCCGCGCAGCCAGCGCCACAGCGTCCAGGGCCAGAGGGCCGCGCTGAGGGGCCAGAGCAAGAGGCGCAGGCCCAGGGAGGCCTGAGCGGCCGCCGGATCGACCCGGGTCAACCCGAGTGTCACGAACAGGCCGCCGACCAGGCCCCCCACGATCGCGTAGGAATAGGTCAAGGCGACCAGGATCTCTGCGAGCTCGAGCGGCATGGCCGAACCCAGGGTAACCGGCGGACTGCGGCCGCTCCGATCGCCCGATCGGCCACACCCCGCGTTGGGATCGGCCCACGAACCCCCGAACGGATCTAGAAATCCTTGGAAGCGCCGCCCTAACTTGGGCAGGTCGGCGTATGCCCTGGACGCTTGCCCCGATCGAAGCCAGTTCCGACTCCGATCGCTCCACTGCCGATGAGCCAGCCCCCCCACAGAGACCCGTCCCCGCGGGTGCGCTGCTTCCGTACCCGGGCCATGGCCCCCGCCGCGGCCCACCTCCCGAGGGCGTCCTGATGGCTGGCGCTTCCGCCGACGGGGCCCACGGGCAGGGCGGCCACAACCTGAGCGCCGGGATCCACGGGGTCCACCACGGGGACCACGGCGCCCATCCGGCAATCCTGTACCTGGGCCTGCTGCGGCCCGAATGGCCGGAGCTCAAGGTCGTGCTGGTGTTCGCGGTCGGGACGGCCTTGCTGTCCCTGGCCGCGCCCCTGGCTATCGACGCGTTCCTCTCGAACGTGTTCTTCGGGACCCTGGTGCAGCCCCTGGTGATCCTGAGCGCCGGCCTGCTGGTCGCCTACATCCTCTCGGGCCTGTTCCAAGCCCTGCAGACCTGGGCCATCGAAGTCGTGCAGCGGCGCCTGTTCGTGCGCGTGGCCGGCGACTTCGCGCGGCGCCTGACGCACCTGCGCGCCGAATCGCTGGACGGCATCCACGGCCCCGAGCTGGTCAACCGCTTCTTGGAGGTCGTCACCGTCCAGAAGAAGACCTCGGAGCTGATGCTCTACGCGGTCAACACCGTGCTGGCCTCCGTGGTTGGCATGGTGGTGCTGAGCCTGTTCCACCCCGCGCTGCTCGGTTTCGTGGCGATCCTGCTGGTGCTGCTGTTCGTGGTGGTGGTGGTGCTCGGCCGGCGCGCGGTGAGCACCGCGGTCGAAGAGTCGATGGCCAAGTTCGAGGTCCTGGCCTGGCTCGAGGACCTGGTCAGCGAGGAGACCACCTTCGTGACGCGCACCGGCGGCCTGTTCGCCCTGGAGCGCACCAACGAACTCTGCGAGCGCTACCTGCACCGGCGCAGCGGCCACTTCCGGATCCTCTTCACCCAGACGATCGGCTCGCTCATGCTGCAGGCCTTCGCGGCCACGACGATGCTGGCCGTCGGCGGCTGGCTGGTGATCAATCAGACCCTGACCCCGGGCCAGCTGGTGGCCAGCGAGCTGATCGTCAGCGGCATCGCCGCCAACCTCGGCAAGCTGGGGCCGATGCTGTCGTCCTGGTACGACGTGTGCGCGTCGGCGGACAAGCTGCACGTGGTCCTGGGCCTGCCCCAGGAACGCCAGGGCGGGGAAGAAAACGCGCTAGACGCCGGCGCCCATCGGATCGAGATCAAGCGGGTCTCCTACGCCTACGCCGGCCAGCAGCCGCTGCTGCGGGATGTGGATCTCGACATCGCCGCCGGTGAACACGTTTCGATCGAGGGCTTGCACGGCGCCGGGGTCAGCACCTTGCTCGAGCTGATCGCGGGCCGCCGCACCCCCACCTCCGGCTACATCACCTACGGCGGCGTCGACCTGCGCCAGCTCGACCTGCGCCGCCTGCGCGAATCGATCGTGCTGGTGCGCGACCCAGAGATCTTCGCGGGCACCGTGCTCGAGAACCTGCGCCTGGGCCGCGAAGACCTCGATCTGAGCCGCGTGCGCGAATCCCTCGAGCTGGTCGAGCTGTGGGAGCCCCTGATGGCCCTGCCGCTGGGCCTCGACACGCGCCTCGACACCGGCGCGCCGAGCCTGGCCTCCAGCGAGGCCCTGCGCCTGACCTTGGCGCGCGCCCTGCTGCACCACCCGCGCGTGCTGCTGCTGGACAAGGCCCTCGACGGCCTCGACCATGACCTGCGCGAACGGGTCACGGAGGCCCTGCTGAGCCCCGAGCGCGGCTGGACGGTGCTGATCGCCAGCGAATACCGCGCGACCCTGGAGCGCTGCCCGCGCAAGGTCGCGCTGCCCGCGCCGCGCTTCGCCCAAGGGATCACGAAGATCGACGCCAGCCCGAACAGGCCGTCATGAGCAGCGTTGTCCACTCCACCGACGCGCCCCTGCCGGCCATCGAACTGGTCGGCGCCACGCGCTGGCTCAAGGCCTTTTCCTGGGCCCTGACCATCGGTCTGGTCCTGTTGGCCGTGGTGCTGCTGCGCGTGCCCTGGCGCCAGAACCTGCCGGGTTTCGGGCGTGTGATCGAATTCGACCCGGTCAACCGCCCCATGCCGCTCCAGGCGCGCACCGACGGGTTGATCATGACCTGGCACGTGCGCGAAGGCGATCACGTCGAAGCTGGCCAGAAGATCGTGGACCTGGCCGACAACGATCCCGAGATCCTGCAGCGCCTCGAGGAGCAGATGGCGGCGGCGGAAGCCAAGCGAGATGCGGCCCAGCGCAAGGTCGAGGCCTATTCGCGCCAGGTGGAAGAGGCCATGAGCGCGCGCGAAGCCGCGATCCGCATGGCGGACCACGATGTGGAGGCGGCCGTACAGAGTGTCGTCGCCGCGCGCCAGGAAATCGCCGTGGCCGAGGAGAACATCAAGCTCGCCGAATTCCAGCAGACCATGTTCGACGGGCTGATCGCCAAGGAGATCGCACCGGGCATCGAACTGGAGCGCGCGCGCCAGCAGCTCGGGGTCGAGAAGGCGCGCCTGGAAGCGCGCCGAGCCCAGGTCGCGGCCGCGGAAGCGAACCTGAGCGCCCGCCAAAGCGCCCGGCAGCGCATCGAGCGCGACGAACAGGTCAAGATCCAGGGCGCAACCGGTCTGCAGCGCACCGCGGAAGGCGAGGTCGCCGAAGCGGATGCCAGCATCCAGCGCCTGAAGGTCACCTTGCAGCGCCAACGCCAGCAAGCCCTGGTGGCGCCGGTGGCGGGCACGGTGCAGAACCTGATGGCCAACGGACAAGGGGGCGGCTTCGTCAAGGCCGGCGCCAACCTGGCCATGCTCGTCCCGGACAGCGCCCAGCTCGCGGTCGAGCTGATCGTCGACGGCAACGACGTGACCTTCATCGAGGTCGGCTCGCACGTGCGCCTGCAGTTCGAGGGCTGGCCGGCGGTGCAGTTCGTCGGCTGGCCCAGCGCGGCGGTCGGCACCTTCGGCGGCAAGGTCGCCTTCGTCGACCGCTTCGATTCCGGCGACGGACAGTTCCGCGTGATGGTCCTGCCCGACGAGCGACCCTTCTCGGAAGAGGAAGGCGCGATCGCGCAGGCGATGCGCGGCATGCTGACGATCCCGCCCGCGGTCACGCCCGAGAATCCCCACGCCTGGCCCGATGGGCGCTGGCTGCGCCAGGGTGTCAACGCCCGCGGCTGGGTCATGCTCAAGGAAGTGCCGTTGTGGTTCGAGTTCTGGCGGCGCTTCAACGGCTTCCCGCCCAGCCTGGACAAGCCCAAGGAGTACGGCACGCCCAAGCTGGGTCGGTCCTCGATGGGCGACGACGCCAAGGACGCTGAGGACGGCGACAAATGAGCGCAGCCTCCGGCAGGAGCGCGGCCTGGCGCTCGCCCCGCTGGCTGGCGCCGGCGCTGATCGCACTGCTCTCGGGCGGCTGCATGGGGCCCGGCTACGAACCCCCCGATTTCGAAGCCCGCGAGAAGGACTTCCCAGAGCCGCGGCCCCCGGCTTTCGTGCCCCAGCCCCAGCCGGCGCTCGAGCCGCTAGAAGGCGGCGAGCCCCCGGCGGGAGAGGCGCAGGGGCCCGAAGCGGCCCCCGCCCAGGCGCGCCAGGCGCTGATGCTCGAGGAGGTGCTGGCCTCGGTCTACGAGCGCTATCCGCCGTATCTCAGCGTTCTGCTCGAGCAGGACCTGGCTTCGGCTCAGCTGCAGCAGGCCCTGGGCGCCTTCGACACCAACTTCTTCGCCAAGGCCGGTCGCAACTTCTCCGGCTTCTATTCGGCCACCGTGGGCGAGGCGCTGCTCGAACAGCCCCTGTGGACCGGCGGATCCGTGTACGGGGGCTATCGCATCAGCGACGGGCTGCTGCCGGACTACTACGAAGCGCGCACCCAGAGCGGCGGCGAATTCGCGGTCGGCGGGCGCTTTCCGCTGCTGCGCGACCGCGAGATCGATTCGCGGCGCCTCAAGCTGCGCCAGGAACAGATCGACCAGGCCCTGGCCGACCCGCGCATCGCCCAGGGTCGCATCGATTTCATCCTGGCGGCCACGCGCTCCTACAACCAATGGGTGGCCGAGGGCCTGCGCCTCTCCGTGGCCGAAGAGCTGCTGGGCCTGGCTCAAGCGCGCGCCGAAGGCATCGCCCAGGGCGTCGAGCTGCGCTTCCTGGCCGGCATCGACAAGACCGACAACCAGCGCCTGATCGTGCAGCGCGAGATCCTGGTGGTGCGTGCGCGGCGCAGCCTCGAGCAGGCCTCCCTGGCCCTGTCGCTGTTCCTGCGAACTCCGGAGGACGAGCCGATCGTGCCTGGCCGGGAACGCCTGCCGGACGCCTGGACCACGCCGGTGCGGCCGGACTGGGCCAGTTTCCAGGAGGTCGCCGTCGGGGCCCTGCCGCGCCGGCCCGAGCTGCGCCGCATCGAACTGCTGATCGATCGCACGCGCACCGACCAGGCCCTGGCCGACAACCAGCTGCTACCCAACCTGGACGTCAAGGTCGATGCCAGCCAGGACGTCGACGACAGCCCGTACAAGGACCTGAACGAGTTCGAGCTCTTTGCGGGCCTCGAGTTCAAGCTGCCCATGCAGCGGCGCTTGGCGCGCGGCCTGCTGCGCCAGGCCACGACCGAGCTCGAACGCCTGCAGATCGAGCGCAACTTCGCGCGCGACCGCGTGCTGAACGAGATCTCCGATGCGCTCTCGGCCCTGCAGGCGGCCTTTGATCAGATCGACCAGGCCGGCACCAACGTGCGCCTGGCGCGCGAGCTGGTGGCCGCCGAGCAGGAGTCCTTCCGGCTGGGGCGCTCCGACCTGCTGCGCATCAACCTGCGCGAGATCCAGCTGGCCGAGGCCGAAGTCGCCGAGCTCGAGGTCCAGCTGGCCTACCATCAAGCTGCGGCAAACTACCGCGCCGCCCTGGCGCTGGATGCGCTGCCGCCCGCGGAGCGACCCTGAGCTCGGCGCGCCCTGGTGGCGCTGCCGCTGCACGCCGAGATCGCGGCACTCCGGAGCCGGCCAGCGCTTCGGATTCTGCGCCCGTCGACCGCCATCACGGCAAGGAACGCGCCAGAGCCCGCCACGCGGCGGCGAGACGCCCCTGCACTGGAGCGGCGCGCGCTGAGGGCCGTGCTCGGTGCGCTTTGGCCAAGCTCCCCGTGTGTGGCGCGCCCCAGCAGGGTCGCTCGCGGACTAGAATTCGATCGAGTGCGCGCGCTGCCCGCGCCCCGCAAAACCATGCGACTCGCCATCTTCGACGCCCACGCCTTCGAACGCCCGCCCCTCGAGGCCGCCAACCAGGCCTTCGGCCACGAGCTCGAATTCATCGAAGCGCGCTTGACCGAACGCACCGCGCCCCTGGCGGCCGGCTTCCCGGCGATCGCGGCCTTCGCCAACGACAAACTGGACGCCGCGACGCTGACCCTGCTGCAGGCCGGCGGCACACGCTTGATCGCGCTGCGTTCGGCTGGCTTCAACCACGTGGACCTGCTCGCGGCGGAACGCCTGGGCCTCAGCGTGGCGCGCGTCCCGGCCTATTCGCCGCACGCGGTCGCCGAGCACGCCATCGCGCTCCTGCAGGCGCTCAATCGCAAGATCCATCGCGCCCACCTGCGCGTGCGCGAGCTGGACTTCTCCCTGGACGGGCTGGTGGGCTTCGACCTCTACGGCAAGACCGCCGCGGTGGTCGGGGTGGGCCGCATCGGCGAGGTCATGGCCCGCATCCTGACCGGCTTCGGCTGCCGCGTGCTGCTCTACGACCAGCAGGACCGCCGCGACCTGGCCCGCGAACTCGGTGCCGAGCAGTGCGACCTGCCGCGCATCTATCGCGAATCCGACGTGATCAGCCTGCACGTGCCCCTGACGCCCGGGACGCGGCACATGATCGACGAAGCCGCCCTGGCCACGATGAGGCCCGGGGTGCTGCTGGTCAACACCGGCCGCGGCGCGCTGATCGATACACGCGCCCTGATCGGCGCCCTCAAGCGCCGCCACCTGGGCGGGGCGGCCCTGGACGTCTACGAGGAGGAAGAGAACGTCTTCTTCCACGACCTGTCCGATCAGGGCCTGCAGGACGACACCCTGGCGCGCCTGCTGACCTTCCCCAACGTGCTGATCACCGCCCACCAGGCCTTCTTGACCCACGAGGCGCTGCGCAACATCGCCGAGACGACGCTCCAGAACGTGGCCGACTTCGAAGCCGGGCGCCCGCTGGTCAACCGCGTCGGCAGGGAGCGCGTCCAGGGCGGCCCCGGCTAAACGCAGGGGGTCTCGGCCGGCGGGACCCCGGCCTGCGTCCCGGCCGCGGATGGGCCGCGGATGGGCCGCGAGGCCACGGGGCTACGGCGGCCTCGAGGGGTGCGCAGGTCTTTGCCGGAACAGGGTTTGGGAGCTCCCGTCCAGGCCAAGCCCCGAATCGACGGACCGAGGGGCGATCCAGATCGGCGCGAGCGGCGTAGCAGCGGGAGGACCACCTATCGCTCCCCTCCCATGCCTACGCCCTCCACCCCTCCCAAGGCCTCCCGGCCGGGCCCGACGCTCCGCGGCAGCCTGCTGGCCGCGCTGTTTGCGGCGCCCATGCCCGTCGCGCTTCCGGCCGTCGCGCTTCCCATCGTCCCGACCTCTGGACCCCTCGCGGGCCTTCTGCCTGGGACGCCCGCCGCGGCCCATGGCAACCCGGGGCTCGCTGCCTTCGGATCGCCCGCCAAGGCGATTGCCGCGCTCCGGCCCTCGAGCCACCGCGAGGCGCCCTTCGTCACCGAACACCCCAAGGTGGATGCGACCGACTTTTACCTGTTCGGCAGCTACGAAGCCGGTCGGGAGGAGTTCGTGACCGCGATCGCGAACTACCTGCCCCTCCAGGATGCCTATGGGGGCCCGAACTACTTCGCACTGGATCCGGACGCCGCCTACGACATCCATTTCGACGTCGACGGGGATGCGCTGGAGGACCTGACCTTCCGCTTCCGCTTCAACCAGCGGCTGCGCGGCATCGCCCTGGCGATCGGTCCCGCGGGCAATCAGAAGATCGTGCCCGTGCCGCTGCGCCAGGTCGGGCCGATCTCGGGCCCGGGCGATCCCAACCAGAACGATCTGGAGACATTCCAGATCGAGCTGATCCGCGGTCCGGTCGCCGCGCCGCTCTCGACCGAGCTGCTGATCAACCCGGCCGATGGCAGCACCCAGTTCCCCAAGCCGATCGACAACATCGGCAAGAAGACGATCGCCGACTACCCCACCTACGCCAAGGCCTTCGAGCACGGCCTGCTGCTGCCGGGCGGTCTGCGGGGTCGTGTTTTCGTCGGCCAGCGCCGGGATCCCTTCGTGGTCAACCTCGGGGAGACCTTCGACCTGGTCAACAACAACCCGCTGGGCCCGATCGACGGCAAGGCGAACTCCCTGGCGGACAAGAACGTCACCGCCCTGATCCTGGAGTTGCCCAGGGCCTTCCTGCGCTCCCAGGCCACCCCGGTGGTGGGCGGCTGGACCAGCGCCAGCTTGCCCAAGGTGCGCCAGCTCAGCGCCCAGCCGACCTACGCAGAGCCTGAACAGACCTCCCCTGAACTCCAGCAGGTCTCCCGGCTCGGCATGCCGCTGGTCAACGAAGTCGTGATCGGGCTTCCAGACAAGGACCGCTTCAACGCCAGCCATCCCCGCGACGACGCCCAGTTCGCGGACTACGTCACCCACCCGACCCTGCCGGCGCTCCTCGAGGCACTGTTCGGCGTCAGCGCCCCGACCCTGTTCCCGCGCAGCGATCTGATCCAAGTGTTCCTGACCGGTGTCCCGGGCCTCAACCAAAACGGCTCGGTGGCCGAGATGCTGCGGCTCAACCTGGACACCCCCGCCACGCGGCGCAGCCTGCAGAAGAACCTGGGGGTGCTGGCGGGCGACAACGGGGGCTTCCCGAACGGACGTCGCCCCGGCGATGATGTGGTCGATGCGGCCCTGCGGGTCGTCATGGGGGTGCTGCTCGATGCCTCCGTGGCCCCCAGCGGCCAGCTGCCCTACACCGACGGAGCGACCGTTTCAGCCATGGACTTCAGCGCCGCGTTCCCCTACCTCCTCGATCCCCTGCCCGGATCGCCGCAATGAAGCCTGCCTGGATCGCCCTGCCGCTGCTGGCGCTGCTGCTGCTGCCGGCCCTGGCCCACGATTTTTGGATCGAAGCCGGCCGCTTCAGCGCCCCCGCCGGAACGCCCCTCGAGGCGCGGCTCTTCGTGGGTCATCTCGATGACCGCGAAGAGCGCGCCCGGGATCCGCGGCGCTTGCTGGAGTTCTATCTGCAAGGGCCGGACGGCAAGCGCCTGCCGCTCCTGGGCGAACCGGGGCAGTCCCCCGCCGGGCGTGTGGAGGCGCTGCCCGCGGGCCTGTGCTGGCTGGCCTACCGCTCCAATTTCTCCACCAGCGAGCTCGAGCCGGCCAAGTTCGAGGCCTACCTGCGGGAGGAAGGGCTCGAGCACATCCTCGCGGAGCGGGCCCGGCTGGGCGAGTCCGAGCGCCCGGGCCGGGAGCACTACGCGCGCTGCGCCAAGGCCTTGGTGCGCGGGCTGGGCCCGGACGCGAGCCTGCCGACCGGAGACTTCGCGGCCCGCTTGGGGCTGCCGGTCGAGCTGACGCTCGGGGCTGACCCGGCATTTCGCCCGTCGACGGACCCGGCCGGGCCGGCGGCCCAACTGCCGGTCTCGCTCCTGGTGGGAGGAGCCGGAGTGGAAGGGCACCTGGTGGTGCTCGAACGCCTGGACGCCGCGCCGCAGGCCCCACAGGTCTTCCGAGCGCGGACCGACGCCGAGGGCATCGCCCGCTTCCCCTGGCCGGGGGAGGGGCGCTGGCTGGCCAGCGCCGTCCACATGAGCCGCAGCCCCCAGGCGCGCGACCACGAGTGGAAAAGCCACTTCGCTTCCCTGTGCTTCGAGGTCCCGGCGAGCCAGCCCGCCCCCACGGGGGGCTGAAGGAGAGCGGTCCCCGCCGCCCGGCGGCGGGGACCCCATTGCCATGGGCCAAAGCGCCGGCAACCCCAGGCCATCGATCCCGGGCTCGCCGGTCGTTTGGCAGCGGCGTGGCTCCAGGGCACCTAGATTGCTGGGTTTACGTCCAAAATTCGGGTCGAGCGGAATCCAGCCCAGGTCGCGGGGAGAAATCTGGGGCGCCGTGACCGAATCCACCGATCGAAACTCCCCGGGGCCCGCAGCCGCTGGGGAAGAGCTGGAGCGCTTGCTCCAGGACTCGGGGCGCGGAGATCGCCTGGCCTTCCGCCGCTTCTTCGACGCGACCGCGCCTCGGGTCCAGGCCCTGCTGAGACGCTGGCTGGCTTCCTCGCGGGATGCGGAGGAACTGCTCAGCGAGGTCTACTTCAAGGTCTGGCGGGCCTCAGACCGTTTCGACCCGGCCCGGGGGACGGCCCTGGCTTGGATCGCGGCGATCGCCCATCGCCACGCCCTCGACCATCTGCGCCAGGAGCGCCGGCGGGGCGATGCGGAGGCGGCCTTCGCCGGTCAGCTGGCTGCCGCCGCGGGGGCTCACCTGGCGGGGCGAGGGGGGTCCGGGGAGGATCCGGAACAGGGACTGGGCCCGCGGGCGCCAGCGGGCTGGGCTTCCGCCGACGGCCCAAGCTGCGCGGAGCTCCGCCCGGGCTCCGGCGTTGCCAGCGGCTCCGAGACAACCGAAATCAGCCCGGGCCCCGCAGCCCCGGCCGCCGGCTGGACCTGCTCCAGCAACCCGGCGGCCGCGGATCCGGCCGAGCTGGGCGCGCGGGCCGAGCTGTCCGAGCGCCTGCACGGCGCGCTGGCGGGCCTGCCGCCGGAACAACGCCAGGCGGTCCAGGCGGTTTTCTTCGATGGACTCAGCCACGCGGCCGCAGCACAACATCTGGCCCTGCCCCTGGGCACGATCAAGTCGCGCATCCGCGCCGCCCTGCAGCAGATGCGGCTCAAGGCCGAAATCGCCTCCGAGGCCCAACCATGACCCTGCCCGGCGAACACCCCGCCTGTCCGCAGCGCCCCTTGGCCTTGGAGCATGCCCTGCTCGGCCTGTCGGGACCGGCCGCGACGGCCTTCGAAGCGCACCTCTCCGCCTGCGCGGATTGCCAGGCGACCCTGGCCCATGCGCTCGCGGAGTCCATGGAAAGCCTCGAGCCAGCGGCGCCCGAGCCCCACGTCTGGGCTCGAATCCAGGCGCGCATGGATGCCGCTGGGATCCACCGGCGACCGGATCCCAGGGCCGAAATCCAACCCTGGAAGCGCTGGACCGAAAGGGTCGCGGAACATCCCGGCTCGCCCGGGCTGGCGATCCATCGCTCCGACGCTGGGGCCTGGCAGAAAACGGCCATCGAAGGCATCGAGGTCCAGGCCTTGAGCGTTTCGGAAACCCCGCGCCAGGCGACCATGCTGGTGCGCATGGCGCCCGGCTCCGCCTACCCGGCGCACCGCCACGCTGGCCCCGAGGAATGCTACGTGCTCTCCGGCGATCTGCGCGTCGGCGATGCCCTGCAGCTAGGCCCGGGCGATTTCCAGCGCGCCGAGGCCGGCTCTCACCACGCGCCCCAATCGACGCGCGGCGGCTGCTTGTTGTTGATCCAGACCTCCCTGGACGACGAGCTCCTGGCCTGACAGGCTGATGAAAGATCGACTCGGGCTGCGCCCGAGCAGTCAGACCAGCCTGTCAGATGCCTTTGGGCCGCCATCCGGCGGCCACAGAGGCTGGGATCGTCGCTGCGCGCCGATTTTTTCCCAGCCTCTGACAGCCTGATGAAAGATCGACTCGGGCTGCGCCCGAGCAGTCAGACCAGCCTGTCAGATGCCTTTGGGCCGCCATCCGGCGGCCGCAGAGGCTGGAACGGTCTCATGGCGCCGATCTCAGCCTCTGGCAGGCTGCGAAACAATCAACTCGGGCTGCGTCCGGGCTAGGAGACCAGCCCGTCAGATGCCTGTGGGTCCGAGAGCGCGGGCTCTTCTTCTCGGCCCTCAGTCGCCCGAGAGCCGGCGGTAGGCCTGTTCGATGCGGGTCGCACCGTACTTGCGCTCCAGCCGACGCACGCTGAAGTGGCCATCGGCCATGTCCTGGAAGTGGTCGATGAAGACGTAGTTGACGCTGGCCCCGCCCAAGGCGCCCAGCAGCGGCATGGCTTGGGCCGCCAGCTTCTCGCCGACCGGCAGGGCGAAGCGCGCCGCCAGGTTGCTGACCAACTTGACCAGGGCGGGCGTCTGGGCCGCTTGACCGACGGCGGCTTTGGCGGCGAAGCGCGCGGCGGCGCTGACCTCGGCAGCCAAAGCGGCCCGGACCGCCAGATAGCCGAGCTCGGAATCGTCGTCGAGTTTGGAGCGACCGCCCAGGGCGAAGACGGAGACGCACTGCAGGCGGGCTTCCGCATCGGCCAGGTCCTCGCCTTGCGAGCGCGCGATGTCCGCGATCGAGCGCAGCATGATCATGGTCGAAATCGGCAATTCGACGGGCAGGGCGGCCAGGCCGAAGGCGCCTCCGACCGTGCCGGTGGCCACGGCTCCGGCCTTGTGGAACAGATCGGAGAGCATGCGGCGGCGCGGCTCGGAACCCAGGCTGCTGCCGTCGAGGGTCGAGAGCGCGACCTGGGCCGCCTTCTCCAGGGCGTTTT
>JBIKLM010000061.1:0-13755 GCA_044359835.1 Planctomycetota bacterium | reverse complement strand
CTTGCGTCCCACCCCCGTCCCGCCCGACGGCCCCCCCGCCCCAATGAATTGCCGCCCCCTCTGGAGCCTGCTGCTGCTGTGGGCCTCGGCCCTGGCCCAACCGGCCTGGGCCCAGGTGCCGCCACAGCCCACCGGCCTGCTCGCCGAACACCGCAGCGGTCAGACCTTCTTGACCTTCAGCGAGGCGAACGACCCAGCGGTCGACCACTTCAGGGTCTATCGGCACGACCAGCCCATCGACGCCCAGAACCTGACCCAGGCGACCCTGCTACAGGAACTCTGGCCGGGATCCAGCGAGTTCCTGGCCGACCGCTACTACAAGTCGACCACGGCCACCTGGCAACCGCGCTACCACGAGCGCTTCGTGATCGTGAACAACGGGCCGGAGCTGGCCGCCGGCACCGGCCTGCTGGTCTGGACGCTGGCCGAAGCCGACTTCGCCGGCGGCAGCGCGGGCAACGGCTACTACGCGGTCACCAGCGTAGACGGCCTGGGGATCGAGAACCTGCAGGACTTCGGACCCGGAAATTCCGTGGGTCCCGTGGCCGAGCAGATCAACACGCCGCGCCCGGTGCGCAGCAAGGTGATCGTCAACAACAAGGTCCTGATCTTCACCCAGTATCTCGACCTGCGCCGGTTCAACCCGACCTTCATCGCGCCCAACGCCTACAACGAGTTCTACGGCCTCGATCCCCAGGACCCCAGCGTCGCCAACGCGATCCAGTACGCCTACACCTACGCCGTTGTGCCGCCGGATGACCTGGCCTGCGGCGGGGGTCCGGCGGGCACCCACCCGATCGTGATCGAGCTGCACGGCTTCAGCGGCCTGCTGGCCCGGCCGCTGACCTTCGGGCCCGATCCGGATTGGTGCGATGCTTTCCGCATCTACCCGATCGACCCAGGCAATTCCTGGTGGTTCGGTTGCGCGCGCGACCATGACTACCGGGTCAGCTTGGATGTGCCGGCCGGCGACGTGATCGAGAATTTCACCGAGCAGCGGGTGATCCGCATGGTCGAGGACCTGCGCCGCGAAGGGCAGTTCCAGGCCCAGATCGATGAGCAGCGGCTGTTCGTGGACGGACACTCCATGGGCGGCAGCGGCGCGCTGGCCCTGGCCCTGCGCTACCCGAATTATTTCACGGGCGCCCACGCCAGCCAGCCGATGACCAACTACCTGACCAGCGGCGACGGCGGCGGGACGAGCTGGAAGTCGGACGTCGAGATCAAGTGGGGCAAGATCAGCAACCAGAATCCGATCGACAACGGCGGAGATCCGCTGATCGCCGGCCACCTGGACGCCTTCGACGGCAAGCCGGCCTTCGACTGGGCCAATCACCAGCAGACCCTGCAGATCCGCCGGGGGGACGAGTTCACGCCGATCGGCGTGGACCACGGCACCTTGGACACGGTCATCGAATGGACCACCCAGGGCCAGCCCTGCTACGGGCTGCTGGATGCGGCGGCCACCTGCTGGTCCGGGGACGTCCTGAGCGCCGGCCATACCTCCTCGAACATCTCGCTGCTCCCTGGGGCCCTGGGCAAGATCGCCACCGTGCCCTACAGCGCATTCAAAGCCGTGCGCAACGAGACCCTGCCGGGCTTCTCGCAGGGCAGCGGCAACCTGAGCATCCCGCCGACCCAGGTGGGCTCCTACAACCGGCACATCGACTGGTCGGCCAGCTGGCAGCCCTGGGATGGCGCCCCGATCGACCAGCCCGGCGTCTGGCAGGTGTCCCTGCGCCCCAAGAACTTGGTGGTGCAGTTCATCGACGTGACGCCCCGGCGCTGCCAGCAGTTCGAGCAGCTGCCCAACGTGGCCTATCGCTACACGGTCGAACGCATCAGCGACGGCAGCCTGCTGGACAGCGACCTGCTGTGGACCGACCCGGACGGGCTCTTGACCGTGCCTGCGGTCGAAGTCGCCGGGACCGGCGTGCGGGTGCGCATCGAACGGCTCCTGGCCGGCGACCTCGACAACCTGTCCCTCTCGAGCGGCGGCGTGCAGCGCCTGGCGCTGCGCACCTCGGCGGCCTTCGCCGGCAAGCTCTATTGGACCCTCGGTTCGGCCAGCGGCACCGCGCCCGGCCTGCTGATCGACGGGATCCTGCTCCAGCTGGTCTACGACGCCTGGACCGACTACACCCTGACCGTCCCCAACGGACAGATCCTGGTGAACTCTCTGGGCGCCCTCGACGCGCGGGGCGAGGCGGACATCGACCTGACCCTGCCGCCGGGCCTCAGCCCGGCCCTGGCGGGCGTGACCCTGCACCACGCCTGCGTGGTGATCGACATTCCGGGCAGCGAGAGCCTCTCCCTGGCGACCGAGCCGGTGGCGGTCACCCTGGTGCCCTGAAGGCCGATCCGGGGCGCCCACGGGGCCCGCGGGGGCCCTGGCCTAGCGAGCGAGCCCCGGGGGGGACTGACCCGGTCCGGGCACGCTCCTGCCCCGGGAGCAGCCGGTCGGGCCTGCGCCCATAGCCCGAGGGCCGGGAGCTGGCCAGGCTCAGGAAGAGTCGACTCGGGCTGCACCCGAGCCGTCGGACCAGCCAAGCAGCCTCCCTTTGGGCTGCCGTTCGGCGGCGACACAGGCTGGGGCAGCCCAGCTTCGCCCCGGACGATGCACGAGAGCGGGGCTTCGCGCGTCGCTTCGCTGGGGAAGCCGATCGAGCGCTCCGCCGGCCAGCGGGAATCGACGTGGCCCGCTGACGGTCTTGGCTGGGCTGGCTGCACCCGGCGACCTCCCGCCGGGCCCAGCCCCGCGACGAATCCGCAGCAACGCGAGGCTGCGGCCGGCCCGCGGCTTGCCCACCTCGGGGGCATCGGGGAGCATGGCTGGCCCCGAACTGGCCGATGACTCCTGGGCGCACCGGGGCCGTCGATCGGCCTGCCGCGGGAGCGACTCCCCCCCGCGCCCCCCCCTGTGCTCTTCAACAGCCCCGAGTTCGTCGCCCTCTTCCTGCTGGTGTTCAGCGCCTATTGGGCGCTGGCGCGCTGGGAAGCAGCGCGGGTCTGGCTGCTGCTGATCGCCAGCTATGTGTTCTACGGGGCCTGGGACGCGCGCTTCCTGATCTTGATGGGCTTTTCGACCCTGCTGGACTATTGGCTGGCGCTGGCGATCGAGCGCGCGAAGAGCCAAGCGCGGCGACGGCTGCTGATGGGCCTCAGCCTGGTGGGCAACCTGGGGCTCCTGGGTTTCTTCAAGTACTGCAATTTCTTCATCGACCAGGCGCGCAGCCTGCTGCACGCCTTCGGCGCCAGCGGAGACCTCTCCAGCCTGGACGTGATCCTGCCGGTGGGGATCTCGTTCTACACGTTCCAGACCCTTTCCTACACCCTGGACGTATACCGCGGACAGCTGCGCGCCGAACGCAGCCTGCCGCGCTTCGCGCTGTTCGTGGCCTTCTTTCCCCAGCTGGTCGCGGGCCCGATCGTGCGCGCCAGCGACTTCCTGCCCCAGATTCCGCGATCGCCGCGGCTGACGGCGGCCGCCTTCGAATCCGGCCTGGCGCTGATCGCCTGGGGCCTGTTCAAGAAGGTCGTCATCGCCGACCTGCTGGGCACGGAGGTCGTCGATCCGCTCTGGTCGCGCCCGGAGCAGTTCGGCGGGCTGGCCAGCCTGCTCGGGATCTACGCCTACGCGCTGCAAATCTACGGTGACTTCTCGGGCTATTCGGACTGCGCCATCGGGGTCGCACGGCTGCTCGGGTTCGAGCTGTGCGAGAACTTCGACGCGCCCTATCGGGCCTGCTCGCCGCGGGATTTCTGGCGGCGCTGGCACATCAGCCTGTCGACCTGGCTGCGCGACTACCTGTACATCTCGCTGGGCGGCAACCGCGATGGCACCTGGCGGACCTACCGCAACCTGATCCTGACCATGCTGCTCGGGGGCCTATGGCACGGGGCCTCGTGGATGTTCGTGATCTGGGGCGCCTATCACGGCCTGCTGCTGGTCCTGGATCGCCTGGTCGACTTCAAGTTCGTCGACGGCGATCGGCCCGGCGTCTGGCTGCGGCGCCTGGTGATGTTCCAGTTCACCTGCCTGGGCTGGGTGCTGTTCCGCTCGCTGACCCTCGACGACGCCGGCGCGGTGCTGGGCTCCCTGGCCGCGCCCCGCGGCGACTTCCGCTTCGGGCCCTTCGTGCTGCTGGCCATGGCGGTCGGCTTCGCAACCCAGCTGCTGCCCACGTCCCTCAAGCTCTGGATCGAAGCCCGCTTCCTGGCGATTCCGCCGCTCCTGCGCGGCGTCGCTTACGCCCTCGGGCTGGGCCTGCTCCTGACCGCCGGCAGCGGGGCGCGGCCGTTCATCTACTTCCAGTTCTGAGGCTCGGACCATGGAAACCCCCGCCGACCGCGAGGCACCCCACTTCGGCCTGGGCCGCGCCCAGATCCAGATGGGGCTCGGCTTCCTGCTGACGATCCCGCTGGCGGATTTCCTGCTGCATCGCAGCCCCTACCGCCTGCTGGTGCCCGAGGTGCACATGGACAACCAGGTGCAGCGTTTCGCGCGCGCCGTCGCCAGCGACCGGGAGGAGGTCTTGATCCTCGGCAGCAGCCGCGTGCAAGCGGGGATCGCGCCCGGACCGATCACCAAATACCTTTCGCAGGACGAGACCCGCCCGCGCAGCGCCCGACGCCTGCCGTTCCAAGCGCTGACGTCCTGGACGCTGGAGCGCATCGTGCGCGACGAGCTGCTGCCAGACCCGCCCCGCGAGCTGTTGGTGATCGGACTCGAAGAGCGGCTGTTCTACCGGCCCACCCACGAGGCCCAGGACGCGCTGGGCTTCGGGCTGCTCAACAGCCTGGCCGACTGGCGCGGCCTGCCCTGGCAAGAGCTCGACGCGCGCCAGCGCGAGAGCACCCTGTTCGCCCCGCTCCGCGGGTTGCAGGCGCCCTGGATCTTGCCGGTCCTCTACGGCCAGGGATTGAGCGGTTATCGACGCCTGCTGGACGAAACCCTCGGGCAACCGCCGGAGACCTTCCGCGATCTGTCGCGGGCCGAGTTCCAATTCGCCCTCGACCTGCGCGAGGAGATCCGCTCCCGGCCGCCGTCCGACCCCGCGGCCGATCCGCTGCTGCCCCTCGAGGTGGCGGCTTTCGAGCGCACGCTCGGGCACCTGGCGAAGCTCCCTTGCCCGGTGCGGTTCGTGATCCTGCCGGTGGCGCCGGAGTACGAAGCGGAGGAGCCCGCCGGCTTCCGCGCCTTCCGCGAGCGCATCCTGCCGGCGGTGGCCGCAGCGGGCTTCGAGGTCTACGACTTCAATCGCCACCCCGAGCTGCGCCAAGCGGGAGTTTTCGGCAATCCGAGCCACTTGAACGACATCGGCGCGGTCGCGCTGAGCCGGCTGTTGGCCCACGCCGTGATCGCACCCGCCGTGGGGGTCGCGGCGCCCGCGGATTGGCGCGACGAGTACTGGCATCCGGTGTTGCCCGGGCCGAGCTCCAGCGGGGAGGCGAGCCCCACCGAGGCGCCTGCTCCCCCGGCCCCGGAAGCGGGGGCGGCCCCGGAGCAGCGCGCTCCCTTGACGCCCGAGCAGCGCGGGGAGCGCGAAGCGGCCTTCCGGCGTTGGCTGGCGGAACAGCAGGCCGCACAGACCTCAGGGCAGGCTCCAGAGGCGACGCCGCCCGCGCCTGAGGAGCCGCAGGAGCCGGCCCCAGCGCCGCCCCCGTCGAGCGGCGGCGGCCGGTGACGGCCTGAGCCGCGAAATCGACTCGGGCTGCGCCCGAGCCCGCGGACGAGCCCGCCCGCATGCCCTTGGGCCGCCATCCGGCGGGCCCAGGGGCAGAGCTCGGCGCGCGACCCGACGCAGACCGGCTCGCAGCGAGGCGCTCGCACATCCAGGCGTTTGCGCAGCCGGGATCCCTGCGCGCAAGCCTCAACGGTTGGGCTCGGGAGCGCTGCCGCGCACGTCCCGCCGCTTGGAAGCCGAGGTCAGCGGGGCCGGGAGCCGGCGACGGGAGCGGCGGCACGCGCCGGCGTCAGCAGGACCAGGGCGCAGAGCACCAGCAACGGCAAGCCGTAGAGCTCGCGCTGGCTTTGCAGGTAGGCCAGGGCGAGCCCCACGGCGACCCCCACGCCGGAGGGCGCTCCGGCCCCGGAGCGCCAGGCCGCGCCCAGGCCGAGACCGGCCAGGGCCGCCAGGGCCGCGCCCAGGGCTCCGTGAGGCATGCCTCGGGCGAGACCGACCGCCAGCAGACCGGCCAAGGGCAGGGCCAGGGCCGCGAGCCGCCCGAGCGCCAACGGCACCGCGGCCGCGCCCGCCGCCAGGCCGGCGACTCCCGCCGCCAGGGCCCAGGCCCAGCTCGAGCCGCCCCAGCCGAGTTCGAACAGGGGCGCGGCCAACAGCCAGCTCCACAGGGCCGCCGGCAGCAGCTGCCAGCGCCAGCCGCGGCGATCGGGCCGCAGCGTTGCCGGCGGTCCGTCGGCGGCGATCAGCAGCAGCAGCGCCAGACACAAGACCGGCGCGTGCGGGAACCACAGGCTGGCCAGGTGCGCGCCGATCAGCGGCGCTGCGCCGAAAGCCAGGCTCGAGCCCGCGGGGCGCGGCAGGCCAACGCGCCAAGCGCAGAGGGCTGCCCCCAGCAGCGCCAGGAGCCAAGCTTGCCAAGCGGCCCCCTCGGCCCAGGCCGAGCGATGCACGCTCGTGTAGAGCACCACTCCGGCCAGGCCGGCGATCCCGGAGAGGGCCCGCGCCCGGCTCGCATCGATCCAGCCACGGGCCGCCTCGGCCAGCACCGGCACGAGCAGCGCGAACACCAGCGCGGAACCGTTGCCTCCGCTGCGGAAGTCGCTGCCGGCCAGGCTCAGGACCTTGAACCACTCCGGCAGGTACAGGGCCGGCAGCGCCAGCCACAGGGCGGCGCCGAGCCAGCCCTGGCGCGCCCGCGGCCTCGACGGCGCCGCCGCGCCCGCCGGCGTGCTCCGAGCGATTCCCCGGGCCTGACTCGGATCCGGCTCCGGACGAAGGAGCGTGTGGGCGGGTTGGCTCGGAACGAGCGGCGCGGCGGGCAAAGCCGGCGCGGGCTGGCGCCGCGTCGCGGGTTCGGTCCCAGGCGCGCCGCCGGTCATTGGTTCGGAGCGGCCTGGCGGCGCCGCGCTTTGAGGGCCTCGGTCAGCTCCCCGATGGGGGCATCCTTCGGCAAGGCCGGGGGCGCATCCGCGGGCCGTTCGGCGATCCAGAAGCTCGCGGGCAGCGAGCGCATCGGCTCCTGGAGGCCGTCGGCGTCGGCGTCGAAGCCGACCCAGGTGGGCTCGTCCCCGAGGTACTCGATCAGCCGGAAGCCCGGCCAGGAGCGGTGCGGGCCGCCTTCGCGCACGTGGCGTCCGGCCGAGGTGGTGGCGAGGCAGAGCACACCCGAGGGCAAGCTTCCTTCGAGCTCGCCAGGGAGCTCCAAGCCGCTCGCCAGGTGGCCTTGGTCGTGGTGCACGTCCCCCGAGAGCACCAGGCGCACGCCGTGGCGCTCGAGGGCCGTCCGCAGGCGTTCGCGCCGGCGCATGACTTGGTCGTCGCCGAAGAAGGTGTGGTGCATCTGCACGATCACGGGACGTCCAGCGAGGCGCTCGAGTTCAGCTTCGAGCCAATCGAGCTGCGCGTCGCTGAATTGATCCCGGCCGTGCAGCGTGGCCAGGGTCAGCACGCTGTAACGGCCCACGTCGACGCGGTGCCAGGGCGGGCCGAAGCGATCGAGATAGCCGTTCAAACCCTCGAATTCGTGGTTGCCGAGGGCCGCGATGACGGGCATGTCCAGGCGCGCCAAGCCGCGCTCCAGACGCTCCCAGATGAAGCCCCAGCCGCCGTAGGCGATATCGCCGCCCAGCAGGATCGCATCGGGCTTCCAGGCGGCCAGATCCTGGACCAGGGAGTCCCAATCGGCTTGGCCCTGCTCATCGACCAGCACCGGCAGGTCGGCCAGGTGCAGCAGGCGCAGCCGGTCCTCGGCGCGGCCCGGGGCCCGCACGTGCACGGCGGAAAGCCGGCGATCGAAGCCGCCGGCGGTTCTGGCCACCAGCGTGTAGGCGCCCGGCTCGAGTTCCGACGGCAGGCACAATTCGCTGATCGTTCGGAACGGGAAGCCGTGTTGCCGGGCCTCCAGGGGCCAGCGCCGCCCGCCGCGCTCGAGCTCGAAACTCGGCCGGCACAGGGGCCAGAAACCGCTGCGCACCGTGGCGCTGAAACTCTCCCCGGCAAGGCGGATCGCGGGCAGGCCGAGACGCGGCGACTCGATGCGCGGCGCAACGGGCAGCAGCAGGCCGAGCAGGACACATCCCGCCAGGAGGTGCGGCCGGCGTCGGATGCCGGAAAGCACGGGGTTCATGTCCGCATGGTGACGGGCGGCTTCGATCGGCGCCCGTGACTTTTCTGTCAAGTTCAGGGGAGAGGCTTGGAGGGCCCCGAAAACCGGCCTTCAACACCTCGGGCGATTCCCCGGGCCGGAACCCTCCGACAGCCCAGGGCGCCGGACGCCCCGGGCGCTACCCTGCAGGCCATGCAGGTCGCCGCGACGCAGCGAAGTGCCCAAGGGATGTTCCAGTGGCTCGGCCTGGCCGCCCTGGCCTTGCTGCTGCTGTTCCCCGGCACCCCGCGGGAAACCGGGGTCACCGGCCAGGACGAGTATTCGCTGACCCTGCGGACGCCGATCGAGATGCTGGCGGCGGACCAGTACTGGACGCCCCTGCTGAACGGGGAGCCGCGGCTGCGCAAGCCGCCCCTGGTGTATTGGGCCATCGCCGCTTCCTATGGGCTGTTCGGCATCGAGCTGTGGGCCGCGCGGCTGGTCGGGGTGCTTTCGGGCGCCGCCCTGGCCCTGGCCGCGGCGGGGCTGGCTGGCCGGCTCGGATCGGCCCGACCCGGCCTGGCCGGGGCCCTGGTGTTGGCCTGCTCGGGGGTGGCCATCGAAGGGCGCCGGGCGATGCTGGACCTGCCGCTGGCGGCCTTCGTCGGCCTGGCGGTGTGGGCCGGGGCCCTGGCCTTGGGAGCGGGCCTGCCGCGGGGACGCCAGGCCGCCTGGGCCACGGCCAGCGGCCTGGCCCTGGGGCTGGCGGCGCTGGTCAAGGGCCCGGTGGCGCTGCTGTTCGCGGCCAGCGCCGCCCTGGCCGCGGCCTCGAGTTTCCCAGCAGCGCGGCGGCGATGCCTGCAGCCCAGCTTCTGGCTGCCGGCGCTCGCCGCCCTGCTGCTCGTGGCCCTGCCCTGGCCGATCTCCATGCGCCTCTTGTGGCCCGAATTCGGCGCGGTGCTCTCGGCGGAGAGCGGCGCGCGGCGCTGGAGTTTCCTGCCGATCGTCTCGATCGGGCCCGTGCTCGGCGGGCTGTTCGGCAACTGCGTGCCCTGGTCCTTCCTGCTGCTGGCGGGGCTGGTTTCGGCCTTCCGTCCGGGCGCCAGCCCGGCGGCCCGTTTTTTCGCCCGCTGGGTGCTGCTGGGCGCCCTGCCGTTCCTGTTCTTCAAGTCCTTCGAGCGCTACCTGATCCCGCTGGTGCTGCCGATGGCGGGCCTGCTGGCGGAGGAGCTGCTGCGCCGCCCACGGCCGCGGGGCCAGCTCTTGGCGGTGACCGCTCTGCTGCTGCTGCCGACCGCCCTGTTCGGCGCCCTCTCCTGGCGCTTCGCGGGCGCCAATCCGGCGCCGGCCCTGGCCCTGGCCGCCCTCGCGGTCCTGGCGCACTGCGCTTGGAGGGGCCGCAGCGCAGCCGCCGTGTGGGCCGCGGCCGCCTGCCTGGCCGCCCATCTGGGCCTGGTTTATCCGACCCTCGGCATCAACCGCATCCCGGAGGGCTTCGAGCGCCACGGCAGCGGGCGGCCCGTGTTCAGCTTCGAAGGCACCCAGCCGGCGATGCTGTCGATGCGCCTCGAGCGCTCCGTGATGCCCTTGCAGACCCGCGAGCCCGCGGGCCTGGATCGGGCCCTGGCGGCGCCGGGGATCGTGTATCTGGACCTGGCGCAGCTGCCGAACTTCGAGGCGGCCGCCCGGGAGCGCGGGGCGGCCTGGCGCGAGCTCGAGCGCGTGCCGGCGCTGTACGCGCGCAAGAACTGGATCAAGTTCGCGCGCCCGGGAGCCACCCGCGCCGACTGGCTGGCCGCCTGGCGGACGCGCTCCTTCGAGCCGATCGCCAACCAGCTGGTGGCGCTCGAATTCTGGCCGGCAGCGGAGCCCAGCGGCGCGCCGGGCGCACAGCGCTGAAAGCGCTCCGAATCGGATCGGCCCGGTCCAAGACCGAGCCGATGCCGCTGCTCGGCCTCAACCCTCGCGGGCGAACTTGGCCAGGGTTTCCTGGGTCCGGCGCTTGCCCTCCTCGACCACGCGGCGGATCTCGCGGGCGTTCTGCTCGCTCTCCTTGCGCAGGCTGGCGATCAGCTCGAGGGACTCGACCTGGTAGGACGAGATCGCGCCGACCAGCTTTTCGACCGAGGCCGGGCTGATCGTCGATCCATAGCCGGCCTTGAGCGCGGCGCGCTCCAGCTCGCGGCCCAATTCGGCCACGTCCTCGAGGCCCTTGTTGACGCCCGCCTTGAGCGCTTCGGTCGATTGGGTGGCCTCGTGCAGGCCGTGTTGCGACGTGTAGACGGCGCCCAGGATCGTGAAGACGTGCTCGTTGGTGGTGAAGAAGGTCACCGAACGGCGGTAGACCTGGTCCTTCACATCGTGGGTCTGCTTGAGCTTGGCGATCAGCGTCTCGCCCACGTCGTAGCCGATCGAGAGGTTCTCGGCCACGTCCTTGAGCAGCTGGAAGGCCCGGTCCTCGCCCTGGAAGGCGTGGGTGGCCTGGTCGCGGGCCAGCTCGAGCCGCGAGCGCTCGGGGGCCCCCGCGGAACCGGCGGCATCGACCGCGGCCTGGGCCGCGGCCAGGGCCTGGCGCGCGCGCTCGAGGTGCCCCTGCTGGGTGGTCTGCATCTCCCGCGCGGCGATCTCGGCCTCCTTGAGGGCGAAGCGGAAGTCGATGTAGCCGTTCATGATCGCCTGCTCCTTCTGGAGCTGCTCCTTGGTGTCCCGGGAGACCTGCTGATAGACCTCCAGGATGCCCTCGAAGCGGTCGCTGGGCGTGCCGCGGCGCAGCTTCATCCACAGGTTCGAGGCGCGCTCGGCCAACGAGATCCGGCCGTCGTCGAGCTGCGCGATCAGGCGCTTGCTGTCCTCGCGCACCGAGTCGAAGGACTGGGTGATCTCCATGTAGCGGTTGCCGACGCGGATGTCCTCGACGTTGTCGCGCACCATCTGGTTGAACGCGCCCATGTACTTGACCGTGCGCGCGATCGCCAGGGAGCGGCCCTCGTCCACGTGGCGCACCTCCTCGAGCAGCTTGGTCAGCTCGTTCGGGACCTCGTCCTTGGGCAGGATGCCGTAGCGGTCCAGCACGGCCACGGCCTTTTCCAGGTAGCGCTGCAGGGTCGGCGGGGCGGCGCTGCCGGGGCGGGCCGGGGCCAGCGCGCCGGGCGGCGGCGAACCGCTCGGCCCGCCTCCCGTGGGACCCTGGGCCAGGGGAGCGGTGGAAGCGGCGAGGGGTCGGTTCAAAGGTTGCATGGGCTCTCCTTGGCCTGAAGGATTCGCGCGTTCGAGCGTACCATTCAGGCTCGCGCCCTCCCCGATGAGCCCCGCCGTTTCCACGCCGTCGGCGCCGCCCGGTCCGAGCACACTCGGACTGGCCGAGACGCTCGCCATCCTCGACGCGGCCTCGACCCTGCGGCGCGAGCGCGACCAGGCGGCGCGGCTGCTCGACGACAGCGCCAGCCGCGCGGATCTCGAGCAGCGCCTGATGGCGGCGGCGGCGGCTTCCGGCGAAACCCTGGGCAGCGCCGAGGTGCGCGCCGCGATCGAGCGCTACTTCGACCGCCTGCACGCCTTCGAGCCCGCGCCCGCGGGCCTCGCGCGCACGCTGGCGCTGCTCTACATCCGCCGCCGGGTCTGGGGCCTGTTCCTGGCCGGCGCGCTGGTCTGGTTCGGGGGCCTGTACGGCCTGTTCTTCTGGTCCGGCAGCCCGCTGTCGGCCAGCGGGCGCCTGGAGCGCAACCTCGCGCAGGGAGCGGCGGCCCTGGCGGCCGAGATCGGTGCCGCGCGCGCCCAGCCGCTGACCCCCGCGGCCGGTTCCCTGCTCTCCAGCCTCGAAAGTCGCGGCCGAGTGCTCTTGGCGGAGCCCGCCGCCGCCGACCGCGCGCCGCTGGCCGCGCTGGTCGATGAAGCCAAAGCCCTGCGCGCACGCCTGGCCGAGAGCTACGAGCTGCGCATCGTGTCGCGGCCCGGCGAATTCTCGGTCGTCACGCGGGACTACGACGGCGAGGGCGGCAAGCGCCTCTCGGGCCACTACGCCATCGTCGAAGCCGTGACCGAAGGCGGCCAGCGCCTGAGCCTGCCGGTGCTGGACGCGGAAGAGCAGCGCTTGGTGCGGGCCAGCACCTGGGGCGAGCAGATCCCCGCCGAGGTCTACCAGCGCCTGGCAGACGACAAGCGCGCCGATGGCGTGCTCGACGAGCAGCGCTTCGCCATCAAGCGCGCTGGCGCCCTGGAGCCCGAGCTGGTCCTGCGTGGCGTCGGCGGGCCCCCGATCCCGCGCGGCCGACAGATCACGAGCTGGTGAACTCCCCCGCCGACATGCAGACGACCGGCAAGGACTTCGAACAGGCGCTGGCCCAGGCGGTCCAGCGCCTCGCGGCCGCCCTCGAGGCCCAGCGCGCGGACCACGGCGCGGACCGCAGCCGGCTGGAGGCCCTGCTGGCCCAGCGCCAGGGCCTGCTCGAGCGTCTGGCGCGCCACTACCTGCCGACGCTGACGCCCGAGACCCCGGGCCTGCCGAGCGCCGGCCTGCGCGAGCGTCTGGAGCGTCTGTGGACCCAGCGCGAAGCCCGGCGCCTGGAGCTCGCCGAAGCCCTGGCCGCCGCGGAGGCCGAGCGCCAGCGCCGCGAGGGCGATCTGGCGCAGGTCACGCAGGCCCTCGAGGCGCTGGTGCAGCGGCGCGAGGCCCTGGAAGCCGAGCTGGCCGCGCGCCTGGCCAAGGACGAGGACTTCAGGGCGCTCTCCGAGGCCGCGGCGCAGGCCGAAGCGGAACTGTCGCGCAACGAGGCGCGCCAGGCCGAGCTGGCCGAGGAGGTGCGCGAGAAGCTGCCCGCCTACGACCGGGACGCCCTGTTCCAGTACCTCGCGCGGCGCGGCTTCGGCGGCGCGGACTATCGCCCGCGCGGGCTGATCCGGCGCCTCGATCGCTGGGTGGCGCGCTTGACGCGCTTCGAGAAGCAGCGCCGCAGCTACGACTTCCTGCGCAGCGCCCCCGAGCTGGTGGCCGCCGAGATCGAGCGGCGCCAGGCGGATTTCGAAGCCCTGATGGAGCAGGTCGAGGCCCGGCGCGACGGGCTCGAGGCCGAGCTGGGCCTGGACGCGGTGCGCGCCGAAGGCGAGCGCTTGGGGGCCGAACGGGATCGGCTGACGCTGGAACTGAGCGCAGCGGCCGAAGAGGAGGCCGCCCGGCGCGCCGAGCGCGGCGACCTGGAGCAAAACCGCTGTCGCTTCTACGCCGAGGCCCTGGCGGCCGTGAAGGGCGAACTCGGCCAGACCGAGACCCGGGCGCTGGCCGAGCGCGCGCGCGCCACCCCCGACCCGCGCGACGACGCCCTGGTGATCGAGCTCGAAGCCGCCGCCCGCGAGGGCGCCGGCCTGGAGGCCGAGGTCGAGGCGGACCTCGAGCGACTGCGCCGCATCGAGGGCCGGGCGGCCCGCTTGCAGTCGCTGCTGCAGCGCTATCGCCTGCAGAACTTCGATGCCGCGCGCTCGGTTTTCCTG
>JBIKLM010000418.1:0-3924 GCA_044359835.1 Planctomycetota bacterium | reverse complement strand
CCGGAGTTGCAGCCGTCGAAATCGCGGCGCCGGATGCGATCCTGGAAGCTGGTCCATTCGAGCGAGATCAGCTCGAGCTGGATGCCCAGGTTGGCCAGCTCGGATTGGTAGCGCAGGCCGATGTTCTTGCTGGCCTCGTTGCCGGCGGGGAACAGGAACTCGAGCTCGAGGTCGCGCCCGTCCCGGTCGATCAAGCCGTTGCCGTCGCTGTCGATGAAGCCGGCCTCTTCGAGCAGGCCCCGGGCGGCGCCGAGGTCGTAGGCCAGGGGCACGACGCTGTGGTCGTAGGCCGAGGAGTCGACCGGGAAGGGCCCCGTGGTCTGGCGCGCCAGGTTCTTGTAGATCGTGCGCAGGTAATCCTCGAAGGGGAAGGCATGGGCCAGGGCCCGGCGCACGCGCGGGTCGGCCAGGTAGGGCCGGTGGGTGTTCCAGCCCGTGTAGCCGTAGGTGCCCTGGTACTTGTAGCCCTTGTAGAAGCGCGCGCGGAAGTCCTCGGATTCCGTGGCCGGGCCGAAGTAATCGGCGGTCTTGACGCGCTCGAAGAAATCGAGCTCCTCGTTCAACAGGGCCGTCATGGCCGAGCTGTCGTCCTGCACGAAGCGCCAGCGGATCGTGTCGAAGTAACCCGGCCGGCTCTTGTCGAAATAGCCGTCGAAGCGCTGGGCTTCGATGTACTGGTCGGTGAATTCGGTGACCTGATAGGGCCCCAAACCGACGAACAGGCGGTTGTTCGGGTGCTCGTTGATGTGGCGCGCCTGCTGGCTCGGCGTCGCGGCCGGGTCGTGCCAGGGGCAGTCCGGGTCCGACAGGTCGTAGAGGTGCCGGGGCAGGATCGTCAGGGTGCGCGCCAGGGACTCGAGCGTGGCGTAGTACTGCTCGCGGGCGAAGAAGCGCACGCGGTGGGAGCCGAGGCGCTCGCAAGCGCTGATCTTTTCGAACTGGAAGCGCTTTTCGTCGCAGTCGACCTCGGGATTGCTGTAGAGCGCCCAGGAGAAGTACAGGTCCTCGGCGTCGAAGACCTGGTCGTCGATGCGGAAGGGGCCCGATTGGCCCTGGCCCTCGGCCGGCTGCCAGCGGGCGTCCGGGCGCAGATCGAAGGTGATCACCGAGCCCCGCTCGACGCTCGCCACGTCCGCGGGATCGAGTTCGACGGGCGCCGCCAGGGCGCTGCCGCCGCTGGTCTTCGGCACCAGCCTCTGGCGTTCGCCCTCTGTTTCGAGGGCGCCGAACAGGACCGGTGCCTCGAAGGCCTCGCCGCGCCCGCCGGGCCGCACGCGCAGGGGGCGGGCGCCCGGATACTTGGCGGCCGCCTCCGGCCGCAGCACCACCAGGTCTTCGCGCTGATAGCCGCTGGCCAGGTTGGGCACCAGCTTGTGGGTCTCCCAGTCCTGCAGCAGCAGGGTCTCGGTCAGCTCGTAGAGCATGCGGCGGGTGACCGCGCTGTTCTCGATCGCGTAGTTGAGGTGCCGGGGGATCGAGGTCAGATGGACGATCACGCGCCCGCCGTAGACCGGGGCCGGCCGGGCGGGAAAGCGGCCATCGGGGCCGGGCTGCAAGTCGGGGTGGAAGGCGTCTTCGGCACGCGCGTCCAGATCGCTGCCGCGCGGGAGCGCGGAGGCGGCCTCGCTCCCTGCGCCCGCGGAGCCGGCCGCGCCCGCGCCAGCCGCCGGCGCCTGCCCGGACGGCGCCTCGGCTGCGGGCGCCTGCGCTGCGGCCCCCGGGCTGGGGGCCGCCGGCGGCGCCGTCCAATCGCGGCGGGAGCAACCGAGCAGGCACAGCCCCAGGGCCGCCGAAACGAACAGGGCGCGGGGCTTCCGCGGAAGCCGGGAAGGCAGGTGGGTCATGGGACGCTTTCGAAACGGGGCGCAGGCCGAAAGGCAGCATAGCCCGAGCCCGGGGCTATCTTGCCGAGAGGCTCCCGGCCCGGGACGGTGCCGGCGAGGCGCGCCCAGGGCGCGGCCCGCGACGCCCCGGTTTCCCCGTTCCAGCACACGCTGCCCCCCATGGCCTCGCCCGCGCAACGCCGCGCGCTGCTCCTGTGCCTGGCGGCCGCGCCGGCCCTGCTCTGGGCCCTGGTTGCGCGGGGCGCGCGGCTGCAGGCGGCCGATCTGACACTGATCAACGGCGCCGAGGTGCAAAGCCTCGATCCGGCGCTGGTGACCGGCATCCCGGAGGGCCGGGTGGTGCGCGCCCTGTTCGAGGGGCTGACGCTCAAGGATCCCGAGACCCTGGCGCCGTTGCCCGGGGTGGCGGAGCGCTGGGAGCTCTCGGCGGACGGCCGGCACTACCGCTTCCATCTGCGGCCGGAGGCGCGCTGGAGCAACGGCGACCCGGTCAGCGCCGAGGATTTCCTGCGTTCCTGGCGCCGGCTGCTCGATCCGCGCACCGGCGCCGAATACGCCTACCAGCTGTGGTGCATCGAGGGCGCGCGCGCCTTCAGCCTCGACCGCGACGACGGCGGCGCGCCGCGGCGGCCCTTCGAGAGCGTCGGCCTGAAGGCCCCCGAGCCCGGGCTGCTGGAGGTGCGCCTGGAGGCCCCCACGCCCCACTTCCTCGAGCTGTGCGCCTCGAGCGCGCTCCTGCCGGTGCACCTGCAGAGCCTGGAGGCCCACGGAACGGCCTGGCTGAGCCCGGAACATCTGGTCGGCAACGGCCCCTACCGGCTGGAGCTGCGGCGGCTCAACGAGCGCATCCGCCTGCGCAAGAGCCCGACCTATTGGGCCCGCGACCAGATCGCCCTCGAGCGCATCGACCTGCTGGCGGTCGAGTCCTACCTGACCAACCTGAACCTGTATCTGCAGGGCGATGCCCACTGGATCAACTACCTGCCGAACGGGCTGATCCCGCGCCTCCTGCCGCGCGAGGACTTCGATCCCGCGCCCTACTTCGCGACCTACTTCTATCGCGTCAACACCACGCGGCCGCCGCTCGACGACGCCCGCGTGCGCCGCGCCCTGGCGCTGGCCATCGACCGCCGGGCGATCACCGACTCGATCACCAAATCCGGCCAGCGGCCCTGGGGCAGCCTGACGCCCTTCGGCATGCCCGCCTACGAGCCGCCGAGCTTCGGCGCCCAGGCGCTCTCGGATCCGGACCCCGGGCGGGGTTTCGCCGCGGACCTCGAGCAGGCGCGCGAGCTGCTGGCGCAGGCGGGCTACGGCCCCGGTGCCCGGCCCTTCCCGCCGATCGAGATCCTCTACAACACCAGCGAAACCCACCGCGACATCGCCGAGGTGATCGCCGATGGCTGGCGCCGCCACCTGGGCGTGCCGGCCAAGCTCTTGAACCAGGAGTGGAAGGTTTACCTGGCCTCCCAGGGCAACCTCGACTACGACGTGGCTCGCGCGATCTGGATCGGCGATTACCTCGACCCGCTGAGCTTCCTGGACCTGTTCCAGAGCGGCTCGCGCAACAACAAGACCGGCTGGAGCGATCCGGCCTACGACCGGCTGCTCGAGTCGGCCGCGCGCGAGGCCGACCCGGCCCGGCGCCGCGCGCTGCAGGCCGAGGCCGAGGCCTTGCTGCTGGCCGAGCTGCCGATCCTGCCGATCTATTCCTACGTCAGCCAGAACCTGTGCTCGCCGCGCCTCGGCGGCGCCCCGGCGAACCTGCTCGACGAGCTCGGCCTGCGCTGGCTGTATTGGCGCAGCGACGCGGAATTGGCCCTGTGGCGCGAGCGGCGCCCGCGGCATCCCTCGGGGCAAACCTGGGTCGAGGCCAGCGGGCCGAGCGCGGGGACCTATCCGCCCAGCGCGCCCGGTGGCCGCTTCCCCGCCGACGATCCCCGCGCGCGCCTTTCGCCGTTCTCCGGCGAGGGCGGGCCGCGCTGACAGGCTGAGAAAAAATCGACTCGGGCGGTGCCCGAGACGCCAGACCAGCCTGTCAGCATGCCTTTGGGCCGCCATCCGGCGGACACAGAGGCTG
>JBIKLM010000060.1:0-13798 GCA_044359835.1 Planctomycetota bacterium | reverse complement strand
TGCGGACGACGAGCCCGTCGGTGATCGTCGCGATCAGCTTGCGCGCACCGCCGCAATCGGGACAGGTCAGGACATCGACGGCGAATACGCGGCGCAAGAGCTCGGCCCAACGGAGGCGACGCGTTCTGGCTGGGCTCGACAGCACGGCGGGGCAGTCGGGTGGGCTCGAGGTCGCGAGTCGGCTCGAGCACGCGGGTGAGCACGATGTCGCGGGTCGTATCGATGTCGCGGGTCGGCTCAAGGTCACGGGTCCGCCTGAGCACGCGGGTCGGCCTGAGGTCGCGGCTCTGGGTTCCGTCGAACCGTGGTGAGACGCGGTCGACGCGCGCGGTCCGGGCACGATGCGGTCCCGCCACTGCGCTGCGGGCGCGAGCACGCCGTGGTAGGTGAGGAGGTGCGCGTGCGGCCGCGGCACGAGCGCGGCGAGTCGCTCCAGGAAGGCCAGCTCCCGTTCGTCTGCCTTCCCGTCCGGTGAGGTGGAGTACGCCGACTTCGATCCGACACCTAGACCGACTCCAGTTCGACTCCACCCCCATGGGTAACCGCCTCTACATCGGCAACCTCTCCTTCAAGACCACCGAAGACACTCTGCGCGCGCTGCTCAGCGAAGATGGGCGCCAGGTCAAGTCGGTGCAGATCGTGACCGACCGCGAAACCGGCCGCCCGCGCGGCTTCGCCTTCGTCGACATGGGCAGCGACCAAGATGCCCAAAGCGCCATTTCCGCCCTCGAGGGCGTCGAGCTCGACGGCCGCAACCTGACCGTCAACGAAGCCCGCGAGCGCAGCCCCCGTCCGGGCGGCGGCGGTGGCGGCTTCGGCGGCGGCGGCGGTAGCCGCGGCGGCTACAGCGGCGGCGGCGGTGGCGGCGGCTACGGCGGCGGCGGCGGCGGCCGTGGTGGCGGCGGCGGCGGCTACGGCGGCGGTGGCCGCGGTGGCGGCGGCGGCGGCTACGGCGGCGGCGGTGGCGGCGGCGGGCGCGGCGGTTACGACCGCGGCGACCGCGGCGACCGCGGCGGCGACCGCTGGTGATCCGCGGGGGCTCGCACCCGCGAGTCCCTGGAGGCTGAGGGCCATCGGCTCGGGCCCAGCCCGAGCCCCTTGCCCACCCTCCGACACCAAAGCTCCTGGCCGCCACACGGCGGCCCCGGAGTTCGGAATTCTCGCCCTGCGGGGGAGTTCTACTAGTCTCTGATTCTTCGCTCGGTGCTCACTGCTCGGGCGAACGACCCCGCTCTCCACGGGCGCGCCTGGTCTAACCCGGCGCGCCCGTGGTGCATTTCAGGCGACAAGACCGGGTCGGGGCACGGCCCGATGGGTTGCGCAGGACTCGCTCATGCTGCAGAGGGCTAACCGCGGCCCCCGGGTGCTACCCGTGCGCACCGCTGCGCTCCGTCGGCCCAAGGGCAACCAGCCTGGCCCATGGACCGGTCCATGGCCTCGGCGGCTTGCCAGGAGGGTTGTTGGGCCTCCTGCCGGCCTGGACGAAGGAAACTGCGACGGTCGGACCTGCGGGGCTGCCGGGCCGCGCAAGGCCGCCATCGAATCAAGTCCTGCTCCTGCCCAAGGCCCGCGTTTATCTCCGAGCGGCCGCGCTGAGCTGCTTCTCGCCGCTCCTGTCCATCGCCGTCTTGTGCCTGGTCCGCGGTGCCTGCGGACGCCTGATCCGCTCTGGCACGCACGCCCTGGCCTCAGCGATCGGTCCTGCGATCCGCTGCGCGCTGGCGTGATTTCTTGGACGCGCGGAACCTAAGTCGGCTACGACCCCCGGAATGCTCATGACTGACTCCGAATCTCAAGGACCCGCCAGCCAGCAGCCGCCCTCCCTAGCCCGTGAGGTAGCGTAAGGTCTCAAGGCTGAGTTCCGCACCTCCATGCGTTGGGCCCTTCGGGGAGCAGGACTCGGCGCATCCTGCTGGCAGCGGCCGGCTTCTGGTTCTTCGGATTCACGGGCCTCGCACTGGGGGCGGGGATCGGTGCCTTGGCCGGTGGCCTGGCGGTTTGGTTCGTCCTCCTCAGCGCCTGATCCCCATCGGAGCCTGCCCGGGATCAGCGGACGCGCCAACTAGCCCGAGTTGAGCGAATCTACTCGCCATGGCGGCTTGGCTGCCTTGCGGCAGGCTCCGGGCGGCTCCCCCCGCGCGGGAAACGGCAGCTCGAAGGGCCGAGAGGCGGCAACTACCCTGAAGCCGGGGGACTGTGGTTGAAGAAAGGGAGCCCTGGATCACAACTGCAAACCCGCGCTCGCCCGGGACAGGAAGTCCGCTCCCGTCCCCCCCGGGGTGGGGGTGCTGAGGGTGCGGATACGATACTTTTTTAGGAGGAAGAGCGAGACGGCGGCCGGGGAATCGGGATCCGGGGATGGCCGGGAGATCCGGCCGCACCCCATGAAACTCTTCCCGATCGCTTCCCTGCTGCTCTGGACGCTGACCAGCGTCCCCGCGTTCTCGACCCAGTCCGCTGCCGCCCGCGAGGGTGGGCAGATCGCTTCCGTCCGACATATCGGCCGCGGGGCGGGGCTCCAGGCGGGGCCAGGGGAGGGGCAGTACCGGCTGCTGGGCACCGACTACGGCGCCCTGGTGGGGCCGGATGGCTTGAGCCTGACTCCCTACCTGGGGGCGCGAGCCCAGCAGCCCCAGCGTCTGGGGCTCGCCGTGCACTCGATCGAACGCGGCGGGCGGCTGCTCTGGACCGCCGGAGGCGCCGGCCCCGGGGCGTTCGAAGCCCAGGGCCTGCGGGCAGAACGCCCCTTGGGCAAGCTTGCCAGCGAGCGCTTCGAGGCCCTACCTGAAGGCGTCGAACTGTCCTACCTGTTCCCGAGCAGGCCCGCTGGCAGCGGCGACCTGGTGGTGCGCCTAGCCCTGGAATCCAGCTTTGGCCTGCCCGCCCTGCAGCGTGCCGATCGCCTGGAATTCATAACCGGCAGCCCCGGCCAGGGCTCCGGCGTCTCGATCGGCGCGGTGACCGGCATCGCCGCCGATGGCCAGCGGGTCCCGGGAAGCCTGGTCTACGAGAGCGGGGAACTGCACTTGACCCTGCCGGAAGCCTTCGTGGAAAGCGCCGCATACCCGCTGGTTCTCGACCCCTTGGTCGGGCCGGTGCTTTCCGTGGTGGGCGACTCCCTGTTCGTCACCACGGACGACTATGACCCCGACCTGGCCTTCGACGTGACCTCCGGGCAATACCTGGCGGTCTGGGAGCGCGCAGCCTCCGCGACGCAGAGCAGGATCTTCGCCCGCCGCTTCGACGAGTCCGGCAACCCCACCTCCAACCTGTTCCAGTTGAGCGTGGATCCGAGCGTGCTCGGAACCAGCGCCGAGCCCGCCGTGGCCAATCTCGGTGGCCTGAACAGTTGGTGCGTGGTTTTCCGCAGCGAAACGTCGAACTTCGTATCCACGTCCTATTCGATCCAGGCCCTGCTGCTGGGCAACCAGTTCAGTTCAGTGCCGTTGCCCACCACCCTGCGCACCAGCTCGCTGCCCCTCACCGGTCCTGTGGTTGGGGCCATGCAAGTGCCGGACAACCCGATTTTCGCGGCCGCGGCGGCCACGGTCGCCTGGGTCCACGAAGATGGCTGGAGCGACCTGGAGATCACGCGTGTGCAATTCAACTCCATCAGCGGACTCAACACCATCGATCCGATCGAGGTCGTCGCAGGCAATGCCGGAATCTTCGGCGGGTCGGGAACGGAGTACTTCGATCCCGCGATCGCTCGCTGCGCCACGGGCTCGGGTTTTGGCGGCGCGGAGCGCTTCCTGCTCACCGCTGTGCGCCGGAGCGCGTCGAGCTTGCCCCCGAGCTCCAGTTTCCAAACCGTGGGCTGGGTCGTGCGCGGGTCGGGAGTTCAATCGATCCTGGTGGGTACCTGGGTCGGGCTCCTCCCCAATGTTGCTGAGCCGAGCGTGGATGGACTGGACCGCCAGTGGTTGGTGGCCGGACGCGACCTTTCGGACAGGAACATCGTCGCGCGCAGCGTTCGCCTGGCCGCGGATGGCAGCAACCTGGAACTGGGAGCGACCGTGGATGTCTCCAGCTCACCGCCTTCAGGGGTCCATTTCGAGCCCTCTGTCGCTTACTCGCCCGGCAAGACCTGGATCGCCTGGCAACAAACCGATGGATTCCGACTGCGCGGATTCGATAGCCAGTCACTGACCCCAGCCGAGGGCCCCTTCACCCTTGGAGCCGGGATTCAAGGCCCACAGGAGCACATCGCTGTGGCCTCGGCCTTCTCCGGGGGGCCATTCGTCGACAATCCCGCCGGCGTCTCCAACCTGCCCAGCGAAAAAGCGCTGGTGCTTTGGTCGGTGGACGACACCACGGGCAGCTCCGATGTTCTGGGCCAAGCCCTCAACAACACCGGCGGCGGCGGCAGCTACCAAAACCTGGGCGGCGGCTGCGGCATCCAAGGGCAGGTCAGCTTCCCCAAGCCCCCCTCCATCGGCACCTCGGCCTGGCAGCTGCGCATCGACAGCCTGCCTGCCACCACGGCCCTGGCCTTCTACAACCTGACCAGCGCCGCCCCGAATCTGGCCCTGCCCTGCGGCGCCTGCCAGTGGATGCCCTTCGAGATCTCCGGCTCCGCCCCCCTCTTCGGCTCCGGGCCCAAGAACGCCCGCCTGACCCTGACCATCCCCGCCAAACCGAGCCTGATCGGCGCCCAACTGCTCGCCCAGTGGACCCTGCTCGACCCCTCCTCCACCCCCTGCCCGAGCTTCCCCGGCCTCTCCATCAGCCCCCGCTGGCACGTGACCCTGGGCCCCTGAGGGGCTTCCGGCATGGGTCCGCGCTCGCCAGGCGGCCCCCCCCAGACTCCCCCCGCAGGGCGGCCCGCCCAGCCGGGCGCGCGAGCGCTGTGCCGCTGAGGCCAGGTTTGCTCGGGATCGGGGTGGCGAGGCGCTGTTCGCCGCGCCTGGGACCGCCGGGCGGTCCTAGGCGCGGTCGGCAGCTATCCTGTCCGATTCGCTGCCGGGGCCGGAAGGTGTCCGGGGCGGGCCCCAAACTCTGTGCAGACGTGAGCGAGCTCGAAATCGCCCCCCTGACCGAGGCGCTGTTGCGCCGCGAGACCGCGCGTCGGCGCACGTTCGCGATCATCTCGCACCCGGACGCGGGCAAGACCACGCTGACCGAGAAGCTGCTCCTGTATTCGGGCTTGATCGGCACCGCGGGCATGGTCAAGAACCGCAAGGGCAAGGCGGCCACCTCCGACTGGATGGGGATGGAGCAGGAGCGCGGCATCTCGATCACCAGCTCGGCGATGCAGTTCGAATACAAGGGCCACGTGATCAACGTGCTCGACACGCCGGGGCACCAGGACTTCAGCGAGGACACCTACCGCACGCTGACCGCCGCGGACGCCGCCATCATGGTGCTGGACGCGGCCAAGGGCGTCGAGGCCCTGACGCGCAAGCTGTTCGCGGTCTGCAAGCTGCGCGGCATCCCGGTCCTGACCTTCATCAACAAACTCGACCTGCCCGGGCGCGACCCCCTGGCGCTGATGGAGGAGGTCGAAGGCGCCCTGGGCATCCGCGCCAGCGCGCTCAACTGGCCGGTGGGCAACGGCCGCGACTTCAAGGGCATCGTCGATCTGCGCAGCGGCGATCTGGTGCACTTCGAGAAGACCAGTTCGCGCGGCGCCAGCCGGGTCCAGTTCGAGCGCGTGCCGCTGGCCTCCGCGCGGGCCGAGGAGCTGCTCGGCAGCGAGCCTTGCCGCCGCACGCGCGAGGAGCTCGAGCTCCTCGCGGTGGCCGGCAACCCCTTCAGCCTGGAGGCCTTCCTGGCCGGTCAGGTCACGCCGACTTTCTTCGGCTCGGCCCTGACCAACTTCGGCATCGAGCCGTTCTACGACGCGTTCCTCGAGCTGGCGCCCTGCCCGGGCCCGCGGCGCGTGCTGCTGCCCGGCGGCGGCGAGCGCCTGCTCGATCCGGTCGCGAGCCCGTTCAGCGCCTACGTGTTCAAGATCCAGGCCAACATGGACCCGCGCCATCGCGATTGCCTGGCCTTCATCCGGGTCTGCTCCGGCCGCTTCGAGCGCCAGTTGGTGGTGCGCCACCAGCGGCTCGGCCGCGAGATGCGCCTGGCCCGTCCCCACAGCCTGGTGGCGCGCGAGCGCACCACCCTGGACGAGGCCTATCCGGGCGACGTGGTCGGCTTGATCAACCCCGGCTCGTTCCAGATCGGCGACACGATCAGCGTCGAAGGCGGTTTCGAGCACCTGCCGCTGCCCTCCTTCCAGCCCGAGGTCTTCGCGCGCCTGGCGCCCAAGGACACCGGCAAGCGCAAGGCCTTCGACAAGGGCATGGCCCAGCTGACCTCCGAAGGCCTGATCCAGTGGCTGCGCTCCGGCGACGGCTACCAGGCCGAGACCCTGGCCGCCGGCGTGGGCCGGCTGCAGTTCGAAGTGCTGCAATACCGGCTGCGCGACGAATACGGCGTCGAAGCGCGCGTCGATTTCCTGCCCTACGAATGCTCGGCCTGGCTGATCGGCGATCCGGCCAAGTTCGACACGCCGTCCAATTCTCTGCTGACCTACGACCGGCAGCAGCGCCCGATCGTGTTGTTCCCGAGCCAATGGGCCAAGGACTACGCGCTCAAGAAGAACCCGCAGCACGGCCTGCAGGACTTCGCCTGAGGCCACGCGGAGCCTGGGCTCGGCGCCCCGTTGCCGACCGGGGTCTGAACGGCCTGGGCCGAACCTCCATCGGGGTGCGCGCGATCCGCCGCACCCGGCGATTCGATGCCGTTCGATGCGACCCGACGGCCGCAGAGACGGGAACGCTGCAGCGCATCGATATTCTTCTGGGCTTCCGGGATTCGGGTGGGCAACGCAGCCCTGCGACTACCCCGGAGGCCCGCAGAGACAAGTCAAGGAATCCCGCCGAGGCTCCGGAGCTCCAGGGCCTCGGGGGCGCCTGTTCTTGGGGTTGCATGGAATTATCCCCTGGGGGGGAGCCGGGTAGCCGTGCGCGGGAGAGCTGCTTCGAAAGCCTGCTGACTGAAGGCCGGAACCCCACGAAGGGGAGAAGAGCCGCCTCTAGCTCTCGACCGGAGTTCGCGGAGTTCGGGCGAGCGGCGTGGGTTGCTGACCCTGGCAGCGTCCGAGTCGAGGCCCCTCGGCGCGGCGGCCGAGGGCCCGCAACCCAGCGGCCGGCGGCCGCACGATCCGCTGCCGAACGGCCGCTAAGATGCGAGGCATGGACCGAAAGACAGCGCGGATCTTGATCGTGGCCGGCTCCGACAGCGGCGGCGGCGCCGGGATCCAGGCCGACATCAAGACCGTCACGATGCTGGGCGGCCACGCGCTGACCGCCGTCGCGGCGATCACCGCCCAGAACTCGCGCGGCGTCCAGGCGGTGCACGCCGTGCCGACCGAGATGGTCCTGGCGCAGATCGAGAGCGTGGTCGAGGATTTCGGCGTCGACGCCGTCAAGATCGGCATGATCGGCGCGGCCGCGACCGCCGAGGCCGTAGCGGCGCGCCTCGAGCGCTTGGATGGCGTGCCGATCGTCTTCGATCCGGTCATGGTGGCCACCTCGGGCTCGGCCCTGGCCGACCCGGCCACGATCCGGGCCTTCGAGCGCTTCTTCGCCCGCGCCGCCCTGGTGACGCCCAACCTGCCCGAGCTGGCCGCCCTGGGCGGCCTCGCGGCCCTCGCGCCGCGCACGCAGGCCCTGCTGGTCAAGGGCGGCCACGGGCCCGAGGACGGCCGCATCGTCGACCGGCTCTATCGCGGCGGCCAGCTGGCGGCCAGCTGGAGCGATGCGCGCATCGAGACCCCGCACACCCACGGCACCGGCTGCAGTTTGGCCAGCGCGATCGCCACGGGCCTCGGGCAGGGGCTCGAGCTCGAGCACGCCATCGAGCGCGCGCGCCGTTTCGTGCGCCTGGCCCTGCACGATGCGCCCGCGCTCGTGCCCAAGAACGGCCCGCTCGGCCACGGCCGCGTGCGCAACGACGCCCTGACCGGTCCGGCGCTGAACCAGATGCTCCTTCCCTGCCTCGACCTCGAGCGCTCGCGGGCCTTCTATCGCACCCTGGGCTGCCGCGAGGTCGTGGCCCGTCCGGCCCTGAGCTACGCGCGCTTCGAAGCGCCCAACGGCGTGACCTTTTCGATCCAGGCCGCTCCGGGCCGCTCCGGGCCGCCCCCGGCCGATCCGCCGCAGTCCGATGGCCCTGGGGCGTGGCCCGCCGTGCTGCTGTGCTTCGAGCACGATCGCCTGGACGCCTGGTGCGCGCGCCTCGAGGCCGCCGGCATCCGCTTCGATACGCCGCCCTTGGACCAGCCCTGGGGCTGGCGCGAAGCCCGCCTGCGCGATCCCGCCGGCAATCCCCTGTGCCTCTACCAAGCCGGCGAGAGCCGGCGTTTTCCGTGAGAGGCTGAGCAAAAAGCCCGGCTCTGGCTGCGCCCGAGCGACCGGACCAGCCCGTCGGATGCCTTGGGCCGCCATCCGGCGGGCGCACAGGCTGGGATCGGCGCTGAGCGCCGATGCAGGACTCTGAGCGGCCCGCGCCCGCGCGGCGGGCCGCTGCGCGCAGGGCCGGGTTGAGGCCGGAGCTGCGCGGGCTTCCGCTGTTCCCGGGGCGGCGCTGGTTCCGAGCCTCGCGACACTGGGCCGGCACGCCGGCGGCGCGCCGGCGATTTCGCGAGCTTTTTCCGATCTCGAGCCTTGACGGGGCCGGCCTCGCGGCTCACTTTCCCCCCATGCAACCCGGCTTCCCCAGCCTGTGCGCCTTCCATCATCACCATCCGACCGCGGGTCGGGTGGTCTGAGGCGCTTTCGGCAGGAAGCTGACCAGACACACGCCGGCCCGCGGGCCGGCGTGCTGCGTTTCGGGGGACCGAGCCGTGTGGCTCGACCGGGCGCGGGGCGGGCGGCTCGCGGGTGGGCGCTCCCCACCCCATGCAACCGATCGAAGCCCCGGGGCGCTCCCGGGAAACATCCGCGGGTTCCATCGCCGAGGCGTTGCGCCTCCGTGAGCAGTCCGCGCTGGCCCCCGCGCCGGAGCGCGGCCCCAGCGGCGTGGCGCGCGCCGGGCAGCGCTCCGCCGCCCTGCGCCTGGCGTTGCCCAAGGGCCGCATGCAGGCGGGCGTCGAGGGCCTCCTGCGCGCGGCCGGCATCCCCCTGGCGATCGGCGAGCGCGGCTATCGACCGCGAGTCGGGCTGCCGGGCGTGCAGACCAAGCTGCTGAAGCCCCAGAACATCGTCGAGATGCTCGATCTGGGCTCCCGCGACGCCGGTTTCGCCGGCGCGGACTGGGTGCGCGAGCTGGGCGCGGAGCTGGTCGAGCTGGTCGACACCGGGCTCGATCCCGTGCGCATCGTGGCCGCGGCGCCGCCCGAGCTCGCCGAGGACCCGGGCTGGCGCCTGCGCTCCGGGCTGGTCGTGGCCTCGGAGTACACGCGCTTGACCGGCGCTTGGATCGAGGCCGCGGGCCTGGGCGCGCGCTGCCTGCGCACCTTCGGCGCCACGGAGGTCTTCCCGCCCGAGGACGCCGACCTGATCGTCGACAACAGCGCCTCCGGGGCGACCCTGGAGGCCAACCGGCTGGTGGAGATCGACGAGCTGATGCGCTCGACCACGCGCCTGTACGCCAACCCGCGCTCCCTCGAAGATCCGGACAAGCGCGCGCGCCTCGAAGAGCTGGCTCTGCTGGTGCGCTCGGTGGTCGAAGCCCGGGCGCGGGTGATGCTCGAGATCAACGTCGCTGCGGAGCGCCTCGAGGGCCTGTGCCAGCGCCTGCCCTGCATGGATCGGCCCACGGTGGCGCGGCTGGTGGGGGATGCGGGTTTCGGCGTCAAGGCGGCCGTGCCGCGCGCCGGTTTGCCCGCCCTGATCGCCGAGCTGCGCGCTGCCGGCGGGCGCGACATCGTGGTCTCCGAATTCACCCAGATCGTGCGCTGAAGGGCCATGGAAACCAACGCGATCGAAGCGGACGCATCCGCGCCTAAAGCCCCGGTCCAGAGCGCCGCCCAGGTGGCTCCTTACGGCGACCCGACGCCCGCGCGCGCCCCTGCGGCGGGCCCCGCGCCGCGCGGCGAAACGACGCCGGCTCCCGCGGTCGGCCCCGCGGGGCCGCGCCCCCTGGCGGCCCTGGCCGGCCTGCCGGCCTATCGGCGCAAGCCGGCCGCTGCCGCCCGCTGGCGCCTGGACGCCAACGAGGGCGCGCGGCTCGCCGATCTCGATGGCCGCGGCCTGCTGGCGGGCGAGCGCCTGCGCCGCTATCCGGATGCCGGATCGCTGGAAGCCCGGCTGGCGCAGGAGTTTGCGCTCGCGCCGGAAAACGTGCTGGCGACCGCCGGCGCGGACGACGGTCTTTTTCGTGCCTGCCTGGCCTACGCCGGGGGCGGGCGCCGCGCCGTGTACGCCGAACCGACCTTCGAGATGCTGACCCGCTACCTGAGCCTGGCCGGGGCCGAGCTCTGCCCCGTGCCCGAGCGCGGCGGAAAACCGCCGATCGAGGGCCTGCTGCGCGAGATTCAGCGCGCGGGCCCGGCCCTCGGGCTGGTGGCCTTGGTCTCGCCCAACAACCCGACCGGATCCGCGGCCAGCGCGCGCGATCTCGAGCGCATCGCCGCGGCGGCCCCGCAGGCGCTGCTGCTCGTCGATCTGGCCTACGCCGAATACGCCGCCGAGGACCTGACCGAGGCCGCGCTAGCCCTGCCCAACGCCCTGGTGCTGCGCACCTTCTCGAAGGCCTGGGGGCTGGCCAACGCGCGGGTCGGCTACGTGCTCGGCCCCGCGGCCCTGCTCGAGCCCCTGCGCGCCGCGGGCAATCCCTACGCGGTCGCCGGGCCCAGCCTGGCCCTGGCCGAGCAGCGCCTCGAGCGCGATCGGGGGGCCATGCGCGCCCACGTGGCGCGCGTGGTGCGCGAGCGCCAGGCGATCGAGGCGCGCCTCGAAGCGCGCGGAGCCCGAGTCAGCCCTTCGATGGCCAATTTCGCCTTCGCCGAGGTGCCCGACCCGGAGCTGTTCGTGGGCGTGGCCGCCGGCCGCGGCCTGGCGCTGCGGCGCTTCCCGGGGCGCGCGGGTCTCGAAGGCGCCGTGCGCATCGGCTGTCCCGACGACCCGCGCGGGCTGGCCGAGCTATTGGCGGCCATCGACCTGGCCCTGGCGCCCGAGGCGCTGCTGTTCGACATGGACGGCGTGCTGGCCGACGTGTCCCAGAGCCAGGTGGCCGCCATCGTCGGCGCGGCGGCCGGCTTCGGCGTGCGGATCGGCGCGGCCGAGGTCGCCGCGGCCCAGGATGCCGGCGACGCCAACTGCGATTGGGAGCTGACCCGCCGGCTGTGCGTCGCGGGCGGCGTCGAAACGAGCCTGGCCGAGGCCCGCGAGGCCTATGAGCGCGCCTACCAGGGCGGTCTGTTCGAGCTCGAGCGGGCGCAGATTTCCTGCGCGCGACTCGAAGGCCTGGCCGAGCGCTGGCCCCTCGGCATCGTGACCGGCCGGCCGCGGCGGGACGCCCAGCGCTTCCTCGAGCGCTTTGGGATCGCGGGCTGCTTCCGGGTGCTGATCGCCCGCGAGGACGCGGCGCTCAAGCCGGACCCCTCCGGCGTGCGCCTGGCGCTCGAGAGCCTGGGCGTCGAGCGCGCCTGGATGTTCGGGGACACGCCCGACGACCTGGCCGCGGCCCTGGCCGCCGGCGTGGCGCCGATCGGCGTGCTGCCGCCGGGCTGCCCCGATCCGGAGCAACGTGCGGCGCTGCTCGCGGCCCGCGGCGCGGCCCGCGTGCTGGCCGAGCCCCAGAGCCTCGGCGCCTGCCTGTCGAACTGGCTGCCGCGCTCCGTCGGCGCAGAGGCCGCTGATCGCTGAGGCGCGCCGCCCGCCGCCAGCCAAGGGCGCCAGCCCTGCGCGCCATCCCGCCGCGCCCATCCGCCGCTCGACAACCCCATCCAACGCCCTTATTCGCCGCCATGTCCGACCGAGCCTCCGCCCGCCTGCTGCGCGAAACGCGCGAAACCCGCGTCGAGGTCGAGCTGCGCCTCGACCAGGGCGCCCGCGCCCAGCTCGACACCGGGCTGCCCTTCCTCGACCACCTGCTCTCGGCCCTGGCCCTGCACGGCGGCCTGGATCTCGAGCTGCGCTGCCGCGGCGATCTGGCGGTCGACGACCACCACACCGTCGAAGACTGCGCCCTGGCCCTCGGCCAAGCCCTGGCCCGCGCCCTGGGCGACAAGGCCGGCCGCATGCGCTTCGGCAGCGCCTACGCGCCGCTGGACGAGGCCCTGGCGCGGGCCGTGATCGACCTCTCGGGCCGGCCCTGGCCGGCGATCGAGCTGGGCCTGGTGCAAGAGCGCCTGGGACAGCTTTCGACGCAGAACGTGACCCACTTCCTCGAGTCCTTCGCCATCGCCGCCGGCGCTTCCCTGCACATCGACGTGCTCAAGGGCCGCAACGACCACCATCGCGCGGAGGCGGCCTTCAAGGCCCTGGCCCTGGCCCTGCGGGCGGCCCTGGCCTGGCGCCCCGAGGCGCGTATCGGCGCGGGGGCCAGCGAGATCCCGAGCACCAAGGGCGCCTTATTGGGGAGCCAGTCATGAGCTGGATGGACCAAGTCTTGGCGCAGGCAAGGGCGGCGAACGCCGGAGCCGAAGGCGACTTCGCCCCCGCTGCGCTGGAGCCGCAAGGCGGGCCTTCGAGTTCGCTCGATGCGGGCTCGCTGGCTGCCTTGGCCCCGGCCTCCGAGCGCCGGCCGGCGCCGGTGGCCGTGCTGGACAGCGGGGTCAGCAACCTGGCCTCGATCCTGGCGGCCCTGGCCCGCGCCGGGGTGGCCGCGCAGCCCGTGCGAAGCCCCGCAGCCCTGCGGGATGCGCAGCGCTTGGTGCTGCCCGGGGTCGGCAGTTTCGCGGCTGCCATGGCGGCGCTCCAGGCCCTCGGCCTGGTCGAGGTCCTGCGCGAGCGGCTGCTCGCCGGCCGGGCCACCCTGGCGATCTGCCTGGGGCTGCAGCTCCTCGCCGAACAAAGCGCCGAGAGCCCCGGCGTGGCCGGCCTCGGGGTTTGGCCGCTTGCGGTCGAGCGCTTTCCCGTGGGGGTCGCCGTGCCGCAGCTCGGCTGGAATCCGATCCGCGCCGAAGCGGGCTGCCGATTCCTCGAAAGCGGTTACGCCTGCTTCGCCAACAGCTATCGCTTGGACGCCGTTCCCGCGGGCTGGCGCGCCGCGTTCGCCGACCACGGCGGGCCCTTCGTGGCCGCCCTCGAACGCGGCGACGTGCTGGCCTGCCAGTTCCACCCGGAGCTCTCGGGGGCCTTCGGCGCCCGCTTGATCGCGCGCTGGCTGGCGGCGACCGAGCCCGATCGCTCGGGCGCGAGCCCGGGCCGCTTGGTCGATGCCGCCCCGCGGCGGGAGCCCCGCTCATGATCGCGCGACGATTGATCCCCTGCCTCGACGTCTCCGGCGGCCGGGTCGTCAAGGGCCTGCGCTTCCTGGGCCTGCGCGACGCCGGCGACCCGCTCGAGCTGGCCCGGCGCTACGAGGCCGAAGGCGCCGACGAGCTCGTGCTGCTCGACGTCTCGGCGACCGTGGAGGGCCGCGGCCACGCGCTCGAGACCGTGCGCGCGCTGCGCGGCGTCCTGGGCATCCCCCTGTGCGCCGGAGGCGGGGTCAAGAGCCTCGCCGACGCGGAAGCGCTGCTCTACGCCGGCGCGGACAAGGTGGCGCTCAACACCGCCGCCTGGCGCGATCCGACCTTGATCGCGAGGCTCGCGGAGCGCTTCGGCAGCCAGGCCACCGTGCTGGCCCTGGACGCACGCCGAACGGCAGCCACGGTTGAGAGCGATGCGAATCCCGATGGGGATCTGGATGCCGA
>JBIKLM010000417.1:0-3942 GCA_044359835.1 Planctomycetota bacterium | reverse complement strand
CTTCGCACAGTTGCCCGCCGTGGCCTCGCTGGCCCGGGCGCAGGCGGAGCTCCGGCGGCTTAGATTCAGCGCACCCACTTCCCCTCCGACGCCATGCTGCCCGCCCGCAAGACCCGCACGATCCACGTCCGCGACCTGCCCATCGGGGGCACGGCCCCGATCGCCGTGCAAAGCATGGCCGCCACGCGCACCCGCGACATCGAGGCCACCCTGCGTCAGGTGCGCCTGCTGGAGGAGGCCGGGGCGGACATGATCCGCATCGCCGTGGACTCGAAAGCGGACGTGGAGGCCCTGGCCACGATCCGCCGCGCCACCCGCGCGCGCCTCTCGGTCGACCTGCAGGAGAGCTACCGCCTGGCGGAGCTGGTCGCGCCCCACGTGGACAAGCTTCGCTACAACCCCGGCCACCTGCACCACCACGAGAAGGACAAGCCCACCCGCGACAAGGTGCGCTACCTGGCCGAGGTGGCCCGCCAGCACGGCCTGGCCATGCGCGTCGGCGTCAACGCCGGCTCCCTGGCGCCCGAATACAAGGACCGCTTCGCCGACGACCACGTCGGCGGCCTGGTGCAGTGCGCTGCGGACCACTGCGAAATGCTCGAAGAGCTGGGTTTCCGCGATTACGTCGTCTCGATCAAGGACAGCGACCCGCGCCTGGTGATCGACGCCAACGTGCGTTTCGCCGAAAAGATGCCCCACGTGCCGCTGCACCTGGGCGTCACCGAGGCCGGCCTGCCGCCCGATGGCATCATCAAGACGCGCATCGCCTTCGAGCAGCTCCTGGCCCGCGGCATCGGCGACACCCTACGGGTCTCGCTGACCGTGCCCTTCGACGACAAGGGCCAAGAGATCCACGTGGGCCGCCAGATCATCGCCGACGTGGAGGCGGGCCGTTTCCGCTCGGTGCCGCCCAAGTTCTTCGAGGGCCTCAACATCGTCGCCTGCCCCTCCTGCAGCCGGGTCGAGAACGAGCGCTTCGTCGAACTGGCCCAGGACGTCAAGCGCTTGACCGCCTACGCCAAGGAGTACGACTTGACCATCGCAGTGATGGGCTGCCGGGTCAACGGCCCCGGCGAGACCGACGACGCCGACCTGGGTCTTTGGTGCGGCCCCAACTTCGTCAACCTGAAGAAGGGCGAGGCGGAGCTGGGCGCCTACAGCTATGACGAGATCCTGCCGCGCCTCACCGCCGAGCTCGACAAGCTGATCGCGGCCCGCCGCGCAGCGCCGGTCTGAGGGCCCACCCCAGCACTCGCCCCAGCCCCCCCCCGGCTATCGGCCCCGCGAGGGCGACGGAGCCACCCCAGGGCCCCGCAGCCCAACCCGCGCTCCCGTTGCGCCGGCGTGCCCCGGTCCGCGGGCCGCCCCATCGATCGGGTGCCCCGCCGCCAGCAGCGCCACAAGCAGCCCTGTCGCAAGCAGCCCCGCCTGCGGCTCCCCTAGCCAGCGCCGAGCCCTCGAATTTCGGGACCCAGCCCTCAATCCCTTCCGCCCCGCACCGATACCAAGGCCGTTCCAAGGGGTTCGAAGCTCGCTTCGGCCTCGCTGCGGCGAACCGCCCGTCCCCCCGGGCCCGAGTTCCCCCTCGCGCGCTGCAGACCCCGTCCCCCCCCTCGAGGCCACCCCCCCCGCGCCGCCCCGACCCCTTGGAACACAGCTCCCGCGGGGAGCCAGTTCGAGCAGGCCTGCCCACGCGCCGCGCGTGGGCAGGCCGCTCCTTTTTCTGGCCCGGTCCCCACGGGCCTCGACGCCCACGGCTCGCCGAGGCCAGGGCCCCTGAATCCGATCCGAGTTGAGAAAGAGCGAAGGGCGGGGGCCGGCCCGGGGCGGCATCCAAGCGGCCGGGTCGGTTCGCACCCGGTCGGCTCCCCCAGCCGACCGGCGCCGGCCCCCGCGGGTCGACGGCGCGCGTCAGGCGGCAGCGCCGGCCCCGCTCGAGGCCCGCGCTGCGGGAGCTTGACCCGCGTAACACCAGGGACAGGAGCAGCCCGGCCCGGTTGCAGGCGATCCGAGAAAAATCCGCCGGCCGCGGCCCGCGCCGTCCCCTGTTCCGAGGCCGCAGCCGGTGCCATGCTGCCCCGATGGCCCAACTGGCCCCGATCGACCCCACCGAGCCGGCCCTCCCGCCGCCCACCCGCAGCGGGGTCTTCCCGCGCCAGTGGCTCGGATTCCTGGCCCTGCTGTACCTGGTCGGCCAGATCGCTGCGCTGCTGGTGAGCAGCGATCCCCTGGCCGATCTGCGCTCGCCGGACCGCCTGCTGAGCCGCCAGTCCGAGGGCTTGATCGAGTTCATGGACGGCATGGAGGCCCTGGCCCAGGAGGCCGGGCAGGCGGCGCCCCTGCCGCCGGACTGGCGCGACGCGCTGCTCGAGATCGCCGCGGATCAGCTCGCGCTCGGGCTCGGGCAGATCGAACGCGAAGCCATCCGCCGCGGCGACTGGCCGGCCCCCGGGGAAGGCCCCGCCGACGCCGGGGCCGACGCGGCCGCAGCGACCCCGGAGGCGGGTCCCGGCGCAGCGGCCCCGGAGCCGTCCGCTCCCGGCTGGTCCGTGGACGTCGTGCGCCTGCGCCTGCGCCTGGCCGCCCTGCGGCACCTGCGCGGCGACGCCACCTGGCGGCAAGCCCTGGACGGCGAACTCAACCCGGTTCCGCTCGCCGCGGACCCCGGCGCCTCCGCGGATCGAAGCGCGGCGGAGACCTCCGAGGATCCCGCGAGCCAGGATCCCGCGGGCAGCGACTCCCCTCTGGCCCCGGCCGAGGCGCTCCCGGAGCCCGACTGGACCCGCCTGGCCACCAGCCAGCCGCGGGACCCCGCCCAGCGCGAGCTGCTGCGCGCCGCCCGGGACCTGCTGAGCGCTGCCCCGGCGGCCCCAGCCGCACCGGCGCCCGCGCTGAGCGAATCCGAAGCCGCCGCCCGCGGCCTGCCCGCGGAGCGCCTCGAGCCCGCGCCATCGGCCGAGGCCACACCGCTCTCACCCGCCGAACGCGCGCGCCGCTTCGACCCGCTCGGCGAGGGCCTGAGCGCCAGCCACCTGCGCCGCCTGGCCGCCGAAGAAGCCGGCCTGAGCGAGCTGGCCGGCGACGTGGGCGCCCGCTATCACGAAAAAGCCCGCGACCGCGCCGAAGGCATCGCCGGCCGCCTGGGCCTGTTCCTGCTGCTCAGCATCGCCGGCGGCCTGTTCCTGCTGGTGCTGCCGCTCCTGCGCCGCGAGCGCCTGTGGGTCGCCCTAGACCACAGCCCGGCGCGGGCCTTCGGCACCGCCGACGCTTGGGGCATCTTCGGCGGCTACTGGCTCGGCTTTCAACTGCTGGCCGGCCTGTTCGTGTCCCTCGACCCCGAACAACGCAGCGGCCTGCAGGTGCCGCTGGCCAGCCTGCCGCTGGTGCCCCTGGCCATGTGGGTGGCCCGCCGCAGCGAGCGCAATCCGTTCGAGCTGCTCGGCCTGACCTTCTCCCCCGGCCGGCTGGGCCGCCTGTTCGTGTTCGCCCTGGCCGCCACCGTGCTGGCCTCCCTCGGCAACGCGGCGCTGAGCGTGCTGCTCTCCACCTCGGCGGACCCCGACCTGTGGGCCAACCCGCTGCTCGACCTCTTGATCAACGGCGACGACGCCACCCGCCGCGGCCTGACCCTGCAGGCCGGCCTGTGGGCCCCGATCTTCGAGGAACTGGCCTACCGCGGCGTGCTCTTCGCCGGCCTGCGCAGCCGCCTGCCGTTCCTGCCCGCCGCGCTGGCGAGTTCGCTGGTCTTCGGCCTGGCCCACGGCTATGGGATGCCGGGCAACCTGCAGATCGTGTGGGTCGGTTTCGTGCTGTGCTGGAGCTACGAGCGCACGCGCTCGCTGCTGCCGGGCATTTTGATCCACAGCCTGTTCAACCTGAGCCAGCTCAGCGTGCTGGAGGTCTATCGCTGATGAGCACCCCCCGCGAACGCTTCCTGGCGGC
>JBIKLM010000416.1:0-3963 GCA_044359835.1 Planctomycetota bacterium | reverse complement strand
CTCGAGTTCACCAGCGGCGAGCCTTGGGGTCGAGGGCATCGCGCACGGCGTCCCCGACCAGGTTGTAACAGGTCACGGTCAGGAAGATCAGCAGGCCCGGGAAGACCTGCACCCACCAGTGTTCGGGGCTCTTCGATTCGTTGATCAGCGAGCCCCAGGAGGCTTCGGGGTGCTGGACCCCGAGCCCCAGGAAGCTGATCGCCGATTCGGTCAGGATCCCGGTGGCCACCGAGAAGGCGGCGCTGACCAGCACGGGAGCCAGGGCGTTCGGCAGGATGTGCAGCAGGGCGATGCGCGGCCCCGAGAAACCGAGCGCCCGGGCCGCCAGCACGAACTCCTGCTGCTCTAGGCGCAGGAACTCGCCGCGCACCAAGCGCGCCACGGAGGTCCAGCGCACCAGCGCCATGACGCCCACGATCGCGACCATCGGCGGCACCTGGGCCTGGTCGGTGAAGCTGAGCGCGGCCAGGATCAGGAAGAAGGCCGGGATCGACTGCAGGATCTCGACGCCGCGCATCACCAGCAGATCGACCCAGCCGCCGAGATAACCCGCCAGAGCGCCCAGCAGCACCCCGACCGCGGTCAGCAACAGGGCCGAGAGGATCCCGACCGAAAGGCTGACCCGCGCGCCCCACAGGAGCCGCACCAACAGGTCCCGGCCGAGCTCGTCGGTGCCGAGCAGATGCCGGTGCGGGGCGTTGGCGGGCGGCTCGCCGAAGCGCACCTCCACGGGCGTCGAGGGCAGCTCGAAACCGCCGATCCCGTCGGCCCGCGGGCGGCGCGCGGGGTCGAGGGCCCGGCCCTGGTCGTCGACCCAGGAGCTGGAGAGGAAAGTCGGCGGCCGAAAGGACTCCTCCGGATGCAGCTCGGCGTAGCCCGTGGCCAGGGGCGGAAACAGGGGCCGCTCCACGGCCACCAGCGCGCCGGAGCTCAGCCCGCGCTTGTAGGGCGCCGAGTCGAAGGGCGAGGCGCGCCCCGGGGCCAGGGCGACGAAACCCAGCGCCAGCACAGCGCCCGGCAGCAGCAGGGCCAGGGCCTTCCACGGCCGCGCTCGCCGGCGGCGCGGGGGATCGGCGCCGAGGGCCAGGTTCCAGAGCCGATTCCAGAGCGGGAAGGAGGCGCCGGCCAGCCACAGGCCCATCAGGAACAGGCTGGTGGGGCTCAGGATCTCGAGGATCGGATAGCGCCGATAGGGCTCGAGCTCCAGGCCGGCCGGGGCCCCGGCGGCCGGTTCCTGCGCGGGGGCAGGCGAAGCCGCGGGCGCGAGCTCCCGAACCAGCGCTTCGAGCTCCGCGCGCAGCTCGCGCAGCCCCTCCGCCGCAGGCGGCGCGGCGAAGGCCGCCGCGAAGCGCTCGTAGAGCGCCGCGAGCCGCCGGTCATAGGCCTGCGGAGCGTGTTCGGAGAGCTCGCGCACGCGCACGGCCAGGCCCGTGAGCCGCGCCTGTGGGTCGACCCCGGGACCCGCGGCCGCCCCCGGCCCCCGCGCGGCCGAGGCTTCGAGGGCCTCCAGGGCGGCGCGGCCCAGCTGGCCCAAGCCGCTGCGCGCCTGCTCATGGCGCCCGCGATCGATGGCCACCAGGCGATAGGGGCGGTCGCTGGCCAGCAGCGGGGCGAAGATCGCCAAGCCGTAGAGCAGGACCAGGATCCACAGGGCCGCGCGGAACGATCGGCGCCGGGCGAGCTGCTGCCAAACCAGGTCCCAATAGTCGCGCGAGGCGCGCTGCGCGGGGGCCGCCGGCAGGCCTTGGGCCTCTGGCTGCGCTCGGGCGCTGTGGAGCTCTCGGCTGCGGGCATCCATGGGGCGTTCAGGCGGCTTGGATGCGCGGATCGACCCAGGTGTAGAGCAGATCCGAGGCCAGGATGCCGAGCTGGGTCATCACACCGGTCAGCAGCGTGGTGGCCATGACCACGTGGAAATCGCGGCGCAGCAGGCCCTCGTAGGCGTACTTGCCCATGCCGGGCAGGTCGAAGACCACCTCGACGATGATCGAGCCGCCGATCAGCACGGGCAGGATCGTGGCCACCAGGGTGACCATCGGGATCAGCGCGTTGCGCAGGGCATGCACGTAGATCACGCGCCGCTCGGGGAGGCCCTTGGCCCGGGCCGTGCGCACGTAGTCGGCCTGGATCACCTCCAGCAGGCCGCTGCGCATCTGGCGCGACAGATAGGCCAAGGAGCCATAGGTCAGGGTGAAGACCGGCAGGAGCGCGTGCAGGCACAGGTCCAGGGCCCGGCCGAGCGGCGTGAAACTGGCCGCGTCCTTGTCGGCCAGCCCCACCACGGGCAGCCAATCGAGCCCGGTCTTGCCGAACAGCAGCGCCAGCATCAGCCCGGCCCAGAAGGTCGGGACCGAATACAGCAGGAACAGCAGCAGCGTCACCAAGCTGTCGCTGGTCCGACCTTGGCGCCGCGCGCTGAAGATGCCGAGCGGCAAGGCCAGGCCGTAGGACAACAGCACCGCCGCCAGGGACAGGGGCAGCGAGACCCACAGGCGCCTCAGCAGCTCGCCGGCCACGGGCCGTTTGGAGACCAGCTCGCGGCCCAGGTCGAGGGCCAACAATCCGCCGTAGGGCCGCTCCCCGGAGTTTTGCACCCGGGCGCCGCCGCCCGCTGTGAAGTACCAGCCGAACCAGGCCTCGACGCGGGCCAGCTGCGGCGGGTCCTGTGGCCCGCCGGCGGGCGGATCCAGGCGGGCCTTGGTGAGCGCCTCGAGGGCCAGGCCGAGGCGCGTCACCTGCTCCACGGCCTCGCCGCCGGGGCTGTAGGCCCGCTCCCACAGGGCCGTCAGCAGGGCCGGCAGGGCCTCGCGGCCCGCGGAGGAAAGCAGGGCCTGTGCTTGCTCGGCGCCAGCGGCGCCGCTGGCCAGGTCGGCGGCCGCGCGGGACAGGGCCTCCGCCCGCGCGCGCGGCGTGCCCGGCAGGGGCACGATCGCCTGCGGCTCGCCGGCCACGAAGCTCGCGCCGGAAGCTTGATCTCGGCGGCGCTCGACCCGGCGCTCGCTGTAGGGCGAACTGAACCAGGGGTGCCCGTCCCGGGAGAGGTTGAAGGGCCCGAGGTAATCGAAGAACTGCACCCACAGGGAGCGATCGAGCCCGAGCTCGCGCCGCAGGGCCTCGCGCCGCGCCGCCTGGTCGCTGGAGGTGGCCTGGCCCTCGCCGCCGCCGAGGCCCAGCATCACCGCCGCCGGATCGCCGGGCACCGCGTGATAGAGCCCGAACACGACCGCGATGATCCCGAGCGTGGTCGGGATCATCCAGAGCAGTCGTCGCAGCAGGGCAGACAGCAAGGTCGGCGCGGGTCCTGTGGGTCAGGGGATCCAAGGCCCGGGCCTGGATCCTACGGCCCGGGGCGGCGGAGCTGCCGGCCGCGGTTCGTGCCATGCCCGCGGACGGGCGGCCGCCAGAGCGCAGGCCGCCCACGCCGCACAGGCCTAGAGGCTTCGGCGGCGGCGCGACCGCAAGGGCGCGGATCGACCTCTCCGGAGCCCCCCGCCGACACGCGGGCACGGGTGGGGTCGCCAGGGGGATCGCGGCGGTTCGAGTCGGGCTCCGCGAGCGCGGACGAGCTACCGGGCGGGCCGCGGCGTTGGCCCAGCGGCTTGGCCGCGTCCGGCACGGGGCGGGGGCCCGCGACCCTCAATCCTCGAGGGTCGGCCGGGTGCCGGGTTCCTCGAGGCTGACGAAGTGCCAGCGGCGCAGGCTGTAGCCCGGATCGGGCGCGAAGTTCTGCAGCCCCCAGATGCGCCGGCTGACGGCGAACTTGGCGGGCACGTTGAACAGGAACAGGTAGGGCTGCAGCTCGTAGATGCGCCGGTGGATCGCGCGCCAATGTTCCTGGCGGCGGTCGTAGTCGATCTCGCGCTGACCGGCTTCGATCAGCGCATCCACCTCGGGGTCGCGCAGGCCGGAGTTGTTCGAGCCCTCGGCCTCGGGCTGGCCCCAGCGGCTGTGCCAGATCTGCTC